>CALMZY010000088.1 GCA_937870865.1 uncultured Lentisphaerota bacterium
CGGGACCGCATTCCACGTAGGCTTTCACCCCGTTGGACTTCATCCAGTTAACGCAGGAAACCCATTGGACCGACGAGGTCACCTGGCGGACCATCAGCCGGCGTATTTCGTCCGGCTGGCCGTGGGGCTGGCCCGTCACGTTGGAGAGCACGGTCATCCGCGGGGCCGAGAATTTGACCCCGGCAAGATACTCTTCCAGCCGTTTTGCCGCCGGGGCCATCAGCGCGGAATGGAACGCGCCGGCCACGTTCAGCCGGATCGCCTTCTTCACACCCATCCCCTTCAGGGTCTGCTCGGCCTGGTCGATGCCCTCTTTCCGGCCCGACAAAACCGTTTGTTCCGGCGTGTTGAAGTTGGCGACCTCGACGCCGCAGTCCGAGGCGATCTTCCGGAGCGTTTCGGCTTCCTGGCCCATCACGGCCATCATGGCGCCCGGATTTTCCTCGCACGCCTGCTGCATGAACCGGCCGCGCGCTTCAAGGACCTTGAGAGCTTCCTCAAAGGAAACCACGCCGGCCTCGCACAGGGCCGACCACTCGCCCAGGCTGTGTCCGGCCGTCGCCGCAAAGGACAGGTCCGGGCGATTCTTCAGAAGGGCGGCGCGACAGGCCAGGCTGACGACGAAAACCGCCGGCTGGGTCACGGACGATTTGGTCAGTTCCTCGATCGGCCCTTCGAAGCACAGTTTGGACAGATCGTAGCCAAGCACCTCGTTGGCCTTGTCGAAAAGCGCCTTGCACTCGGGATGCGCCGCGGCCAGGTCCTTGCCCATGCCGACCGCCTGCGCGCCCTGTCCGGGAAAAATCAATGCTGTCATCGTCATGTCATGAATCCGAAACTTGGAATCTGGAACTTGGAACCAGGAACGTTACTTGTCCCACTCGACCACGGAGGCGCCCCACGTGAATCCGCCGCCGAAGGCGGTCAACAGGATCCGGTGTCCCTTCTTCAGCTTTCCGCTGCGGGCCAGTTCGTCCAGGGCAACCGTAATCGTCGCGGCGGACGTGTTGCCGTATCGGTCGAGGTTGATCACCAGCTTTTCCCGCGGCTCGCTAAGCCGGTCGGCAATCGCGTCAATGATCCGGAGATTGGCCTGGTGGGGAATAATCCAGTCAATGTCATGCGCGGTCAGCCCGGCCCGCCGGATCGCTTCCTTGGATGACTTGACCATGTTGTTCACCGCGTGCTTGAAGACTTCGCGGCCGGCCATCTTGAGATAGTGAAGGCGGTCCTTCACCGTCTGTTCGCTGGCGGGCCTGCGGCTGCCGCCCGCCGGCAGCATCAGCAGTTCGCCCAGCGAGCCGTCCGAGCCGAACGCGGAGGCCATCAATCCATGCGGCGCATTGCGCGCCTGCAGGACCGCCGCGCCGGCGGCATCTCCGAACAGGACGCAGGTGTTGCGATCCTTCCAGTCGACAAACGCGCTCATCTTCTCGGCGCCAATGACCAGCGCCGTCTCCACGGTTCCCGAGGCCACGTAGTTCTTGGCCGTCTCGAGGGCGAAGATGAACCCGGAACAGGCGGCCTCCAGGTCGAAACAAAAAGCGTTCTCCGCGCCGATCAACGTCTGCACCAGGCACCCCGTGCTGGGGAAGCCCATATCCGGCGTGATCGTGGCCACCACGATCAGCCCGACATCCTCCGCCTTGACGCCGGCGTCCGCCAGCGCCCTGCGGGCCGCCTCGGCGGCGAGATCGGATGTGGCCTGCTCCGCGGCGGCGATGTGTCGCTCGCGGATTCCCGTGCGCGTGACAATCCACTCGTCGGACGTATCCACCATCTTTTCCAATTCGGCGTTGGTCAAGATGCGATCGGGCGCGTACGAACCCGTACCCACGATGGAAACCGTCCGGCCCAACTGTGCCTTCTTTGTCGTCATAAAGCGCTGTCCAATTTCTTCACGCCTTCCACAATCAGGTGATTCAATTCGTGGGCCACAGACTCGTTGGCCACCCGAATCCCGTTGCAGACCGCGTGGGCGTTCGAAACGCCGTGTCCAATAATGGTAACGCCGTTCACGCCCAGCAAGGGCGCGCCGCCGTACATCGACGGATCGGCCTTCTTCTTGATCGAGTTGATCCCCGGCTTCAACAGCATCGCGCCGAGAATGCGAACCCAGTTCTTCGTAAATTCTTCCTTGAGCCACTTGCCCATCGCGTGGGCCGCGCTCTCGCTCGTCTTGAGCACCACGTTGCCGACGAAGCCGTCGCACACCACGACGTCAATATTGCCCTCATACAGGTCATGCCCCTCGACATTCCCCGCGAAATTCAGCCCGGACCGCTCCAGGATCTTGAACGTCTCCTTGGTCGTCTCGTTGCCCTTCGAATCCTCCGTGCCCACGCTGAGCAGGCCCACGGAAGGATTGTTCTGCCCGACGATCTCCTGCGAGTAGACGGCACCCATGACCGCGAACTGCGACAGGATGGTCGGCGTGCAGTCCGTCGTCGCGCCAGCGTCCAGCAGGACGAACGGCTTGACCGGCGTCGGCATCACGCAGGCGATCGCCGCCCGGTCCACCCCTTCCAGAGTCCGCAGCTTGAGCTGGGATGCCGCGACGGCCGCGCCGGTGCTGCCGGCCGAAAACACGGCGTCCGCTTCGCCGGCCTTGATCAGCTCGACCGAGCGGCTGATCGAGGAATCCTTCTTCCGGCGGATCGCCGTGGCGGGCGACTCGTCCATCGCCACCACCTCGGACGCGTGCCGGATCTCGATGATGCCGGGAATCTCCCCCAGCGAGGACAACTCGCGACGGATCGCCGCCTCATCCCCGACGAGGAAAAGCTTGGAAATGCCTTTGAGGGACCGCGCGGCTTCCACCGCACCCGCGACGATCTCCTTGGGAGCGAAATCGCCCCCCATGGCATCAACGGCTATGCGCGACTCACTCATCCGCGGAAATGATCAACACCTGCCGCCCTCGATAGGTGCCGCACTTGGGGCACACGCGATGAGGCAGATGGGCCTCTCCACATTTCGGGCAGGCCTTGGCCGCCGGAATCGCTTTCTTGTGCGATGCCACGCGCATCCGGGTCTTGCGTTTCGATGTCTTCCTTTTCGGAACACCCATGGAAGTCTCTCCTTACTTCAGTTTCAGCTTATCCAATTCCGACCAGCCGCTCCCTTCACCGGACGCCGGCTTGCAGGAACACGGCCCTTCATTCCAGTTCTTACCGCACTTCGGACACAAGCCCTTGCACGTAGGTGAGCAGAGGGGAAATGTCGCAAGATTTACGAGGATATCTTCGCGGATATCCTCCGTCAAATCCACCGTCTCTGTGCCTTCGGGCACGGCGTAAGCGCGTAGGAAAGACGAAACCGTCATGGTTGTCGAGAAAAAATCCGCGCACTTTGAGCATTCGAAGGCCATTTTGACCCTCAACGTGCCGCTGACAATCAGCTCGTGAGAGACCTTTTCGACCTGAAAATCGTAGTAAACCGGCCCTTCCGGCTTCGCCAGGGGGTTCCCCTCCAATTCCAGGATTTCCGCCGGCTCCTCGCCTTCAAAGCGGTCCCCCTCCGGGGGAATTTTGGAGACTTCGATTTTCATTGTACATCCACTTTCCGCTCGCTCCTGCCTGTCCACTGGACAGATCGTCCTCGTCCTCGATCTCGTCGTCGTGCTCGAAAGAAAACGATCGAGGATCCGGCTTCGCCAAGGGGCTCCGCCGTGGCACGCGAGTGCGAGGACGACGACGAGGACGAGTATTCACTCCAGCACACCACGTCCTACTTCCGCCCGCCCTTCCCCAGCTTGGCGATCAGCGCCTCCTGAACGGGCCTGGCGACGAAGTTGCTGACGTCGCCGCCGAGCTGCGCGACTTCCCGCACGGTGCTGGAACTGACGTAGCTGTAGTCCTCGTTCGGCATCAGGAAGATGGTCTCGATGTCCGGCGCCATCTTGCGGTTCGTCAGGGCCATCTGGAATTCGAACTCGAAGTCCGAAAACGCCCTCAGGCCGCGAACCACAATGTGAACGCCCTTCGACCGGACGTAGTTCATCAGGAGGCCGCTGAACGACTCCACGGAGATGTTCGGAAACTTCTTCGTCACCTCGCGAACCATGCTCACGCGCTCGTCGACGGTGAACAACAGCGATTTGCGCGAGTAGCCCGCGACGGCGATGGTGAGGTGATCGACCAGCTTGGACGCGCGCTCGACCAGGTCGAGATGGCCCAGCGTGATCGGATCGAACGTTCCGGCATAAATGGCGTCTTTCATCAATCGCTCCTCCTCAACATCAGCAGTCGTGTGCCCCCATACGTCCGGTCCCGAAGGACATTCCACCCCGGCCGGACCGGCACCTTCTCCGACGCGCCCTGCTCGAACACCAGCACTCCGCCGGGCGACAAAATACCACCCTCCTCCAGCGCCAGCAAGATCGCCTCCAGCCAGCGGGTCCGGCCTTCCCGGTCGTACGGAGGGTCGGCGAGAATCAGGTGAAACGGCTCGCCGGTCCAGCCTTTTCTAAGGAATAGGTCCACATCGGATTGACGAATCACCGTCTCCCCGCCGTCGCGGCAGAGGGTTTGGACGTTTTCCTTCAGGGTCGCGAGCGCCCGGCGATCGCTTTCCACCCAGCAGACGAACGACGCGCCCCGGCTCCAGGCCTCGATGCCCAGCGCGCCCGAACCGGCAAACAGATCGAGAACCCGCGTCCCCACGACCGCCTCGCCGAGCGAGTTGAACAGGGCCGCGCGAACCTTGTCCTGCGTCGGCCGGATACCGCCCGGGACGCGGATTTCACGCCGCGAGATGCTGCCGCCGGAAACACGCATGGTCAGAGGTTGGGATTTACACGCCCGACAGGGCCTTCTGCAGAAGCGTCTTCACGACGTCTCCGCCCTTGCTCTGCGCGAAGCTGAGGATGACCGGCACGAACTTGGCGATCATGGCCTTGTCGAGCCCGAGCTTGGAGAATCCGGACGCCAACTGCGCCAGCGCCGCAACGCCGCCCGCCGCCTGGCCCGCCTTTCCCCCGCCGAGCATGGAGGCAAGACCGCCGAGCATCTTCGCCGCCCCACCCTCCGCCGGTGCGGCCTTGATCAAATCCTGCACGCCGCCCAGCGACGACGCGACCTTGCCGAAGTCGTCCGCACCCAGTTTCTCCTGGGCCAGCTTGAACAGGAGGCCCGCGCCGCCTGTCGCCTGGTTGTCCTTCACGCCGAGTTGCTTGACCAACAGACCGATCAACTCATTCATGTCTTCTCCTCCTTTATCTTCTGCATTCTTCACACTGGCTGGGGTGCCCCGTCCGCCCCCACGCCCCACGGGACCCAAACAAGGCCAATCGCCACCACGCTGACGTCCGACTTGCGGGGGCGAATCTGCACCTTCTGAATCTCCGCGAGCGCCGGATCCATTTCGCCCTGCACGCGGGCCACCTCCGCATCGAATTCGCCCTGCAGCGCCGCAAGCTGTTCCTGGAGAACCGCCATGTTCTCGCCCGCGCGCGCCACATCCTCCTTCTCCCGGCCGATGCGCGACGCGCTCTTCATCGCGGTCGTCGCGCGGCCAATGTTCCCGACGCTCACGGCCTTGCGGCCCAGGAACGCGCCCAACAGCGTCGCGCCAACCGAGATCACCGTCTGCATCTTCTGCTGACCGAACTGCGCCTGCTCCCGCTGGACGCGCTCCCCGGCGCGGCGAATGCGATCCTGCAGGACGGTTAGTTTCGGCGCGTACTTCTTCCGAAGTTTCTCGACCTCTTCATCGCGAACCTCCCGCAGCTTCTGCTGAAGTCTCGCCGAAAAATCGCCCTCGGCCTCGCCCGGCTGGGAAGTCAGCTTCAACGCCGGGCATTGCATCAGTTCCATCGTGATGTTCTGGTAGAGGAAATCGCCGAGCGCCTTGCTCCACGCGGCGTAGTTCTTCGCGTTCGTCGAGCCGCCCGGGAGTTCCCCGTAGCGGGCACCCGGCTGGCCCTGGCGGTCCAGTTGAGGCTTCAGATCGCCGTAGCGGTTGGCCTCGGACCAGAGAGCCTCCCGTCCGTCATCGGAAATATCCGCGATCAGCGACATCGTGTCCCAGAGATCCACGGCGGCCTTCGAGTCCACGTAGTGAAGGCGGCTGACGCCGACAACGCCGGGCTTGTAGGTCAACTCGCCGCTCGCCGCTGTTTTCGGCCGGAGGAAAAACTCCGCAACGTCCGGAGGCACGATGGGCTTGCCGCCGGCGGGCGCAGGCGACGGCGCGACGGCGGCAACGGGCGCAGCTGCGGCGGCGGACACGGGCCCGGCCGCCGGGGATGTTTTTGCGCCCTTCATCAGAGTCTGGATCTGCGGCAGGGTCATCGGCCCGCGCAGGTAGGACAGCGCCCAGCGCGTCTGGAACAGCACGGGCTGATCCTCGTGGACATTCCGCATCAGGAACACGCGATTGCCGAGGGCGGCGAACATCTTCTCCATCGCCGCGCGGTCTTCGCTCGCGCCGGAGGTTGACAGCGCGCCCGCCAGCCCTTCGATCACGCGCGCCTTGTCGCGTTCCGTCTGCAGGCGGCCGATGAACCACGTGCCCGCGTTCGCGAGTCCCTTGTAGTCGAGATCCACCGGGTTCTGGGTGGCCAGCACGATCCCGAGGCCGAACGCGCGCGCCTGCTTGAGCAGGGTCAGCATGGGCGTCTTCGAGGGCGGCATCGCGGACGGCGGGAAGTAGCCGTAGATCTCGTCCATGTAGAGCATCGCGCGCAGGCTGGACGTGCCCGACTGCGAACGCATCCACGACAGCACCTCGTTCAGCAGGATCGTTACGAAGAACATCCGTTCCGAATCGGACAGATGCGCGATCGAAAGGATGCTCAAGCGCGGCTTGCCCTCCGCCGTGTACAGAAGACGCTGAACATCGAGGGGCTCGCCCTCCATCCACGCGGAGAACCCCGGCGACGCGAGCAGGTTGTTGAGGGCCATGGCGAGGCCCATGCGTTCCTTCGCCGGATAGAACGACTCCAGGTCGAACACGCCCACCTTGTCGAACGCCGGTTTCTGGATGGCCAGGATGATCCCGGCGATGTCCAGGTTCTGTCCGGCCGCCCAGGCCTGGCCCAGGATGGTCGACAACAGGATGTGTTCCCGACTCTGGATCGGGTCCGCCTCGATCCCGAGCAACCCCAGCAGTCCGGACACGGCCGACTGGATGCGTTCTCGCAGGGCGGACGTATCCGCCGCCACGGCGGGCGGCGGCGCGGCGAAGGAACTCAGGATCGAGAGCGGCCGACCGGTGCTGCAGCCGGGCGTGTAGATCGCCATCTCCACGGCGTTCTTGTAGCGACCGACGCGCGCGGCGTCCTGCCCCCATTGGCCGAGGCGCTGCTTCCACGTTTCGGCAGTCTGGACCGAGTAAGCGTCGGGCGCGAGGCCCTTTCGCCCCGCTTCCGCTTCATCGATCCACGGCCGGAAATCGGAGGCCTGGAGTTCGGGGAACGCCAGCAGGAGGTTGCCCAGGTCGCCCTTCGGGTCGATCACCAGCGCGGGAATCCCGTCGATCGCCGCCTCTTCCAGAATGGAAACGCCGAGGCCCGTCTTGCCGCTGCCCGTCATGCCGACGACCACGGCATGGGTGGTCAGGTCTTTCGAGTCATAGAGAACCAGATCCTCGGTTCGTTTCCCGGCCGCAACATCGAAGGTGGTGCCAAGGTAGAAAGCTCCCAGTTTCTCGTAATCCTGCATGAGCAAGTCTCCTTTGATGAACAGGGTTCTCGATTTCCCTGCATGGTACGTCACGACATCGCCGCCGTCCACTCCGCACTGAGGCCCGAGTGCGCCGGGCTGAACCATTTTTCTGGATTGTTCCCCGATTTTTCGTTAACCATTCCGGCGGGAGGAGCCGGTTACGCGATGACGATCCGCAAAAAAACCTTCCTGATCATCACCACAGTGCTCGCCGCGCTGATCGCGTGCGCCATCTGGATCACCTGTACCATCATAGTGAGGCGCGCCGATGACACGGACCGGCAGAGGATTGACCGATCCACCTCCCGAGCCTTCATCATCCTTTCCCAGATGATCGCCGACCTGGAACGCGCGGCGATGGACTACGCCGCGTGGGACGAATCCTGCGATTTTGTCACCAATCGCAACGAGCGCTTCATCAGGGTCAATCTCGATGATTCCGCGCTGGCGCAGAATCGCTTCGCATTCATGGTGTTTCTCGATTCCCACGGCAACGTGGTGTTCGGCAAGGGCTGCGACCTTGAGACGGCCACGGACACTCCGGCGCCGGCTGCGCTTTTGAACAATCCTGCGGCCGACAACCCGCTTTTAAGGCGAGGCAGCGACCGGCCGCTGAACGGCGTCCTGATTCTGCCGGAAGGTCCGTTCCTTGTTTCGGCCTGCCCCATCCTCACCAGCGATTCCGAAGGGCCAAGCCACGGCACGTTGATCGCCGGCAGACCCTTGGACAAGATCGCCCTCGACATCCTGGCGCAGCTGACCCAGTTGGACCCCGTCGTGACCTCCGTATCAAGTCCCGAAATCCCCGCCGTCGTCCGCACGTATCTGCTGGCGTCAACCAACGACAACCGGATCGCCTCCCTGGCCGTTGACTCGCGAACGATCGCTGGATACGGCCTGGTTCGCGACATTTTCAACCAGCCCGCGCTTTTCCTGAGAGTGTCCGGCACGAGAGATCATTTCAGCCAGGCGTTGACAGATTTACTCATCCTCTCCCTGTTCCTCATCGGCATCGGGGCCGCCGCCGTCGCCGTATCCATCTCGCTGATCGACCGCCTGGTGCTCGCGCGGACCACGCGGCTTCACTCGTTCGTCAACCAGGTGGGAACGACGGGCGACCTTTCGCAACGGCTGACCTTGAAGGGAAATGACGAGTTGTCGCATCTGGGCAGCGCCTTCAACCGGATGCTGGACGCCCTGCAGCAGGACATCGTCGAGCGCAAGCACACCCAGCTGAATCTGCAGGAAAGCGAGGAGATGTTTCGCAGCATCTTCGAAGGAAGCCCCCTGGGCATGGCCACGTGCGACCCGGACGGCCGTTTTCTCCGTGTCAACAAGTCCTTCTGCAACATGATCGGCTACACGGAGGTCGAACTCCTGCCGATGACCTACAAGGACATTACTCCTCCGGACATTGTTGCCGCGGATGCGGCGGCCGTTCAGAAAGTTCTGCGCGGCGAACTGCCTGTCTACCGGACGGAAAAACAGTACGTCCGCAAGGGAGGCGATCGGGTCTGGGGGCGCGTCACCGTGTCGGCGGTCCGCGACCGGCAAGACGAGTTCGTGTACCTGCTCGCCATGATCGAGGACATCGACGAACAGAAGAAGGCCGCGGAAGCCCTCAAGCAACAGGAGAACCTGCTGCGCAACGTCATCGATGTTCACCCCGGCTTCGTGTTTGTGAAGGACCGGGAAAGCCGATTCCTGCTGGCGAACAGGACGCTCTGCAACGTGTACGGCACCACGGTGAACGACATCATCGGCAAAACGGATGCGGACTTCAATTCGTCGAAGGAGGAAGTCGAGCATTTCCACAGCGACGATGTCGAGGTCATCGACACGAAAGAGCCCAAGCACGTCCCGATGGAGAGAATCACCGCGGCCGACGGATCGGTCCGCTGGTTGACCACGTTCAAGCTTCCGCTGCTGGCCGCGGACGGTTCGTGCAATTCCCTGTTGGGCATCACGATCGACATCACCGACCTGAAGCGCGCCGAGGAGGCCCTGATCGAGACGGAGGGCAAGTACAAGGCGGTGATCGAGACAACCTCCACCGGCTACGTCATGCTGGACACCCAGGGCCGCGTGCTGGAGGCGAACGACCGGTACGTCCAGTTGACGGGACACACGACGTTTAGCGAAATCCGCGGACGGTGCGTCATGGAATGGACCGCGCCGGAAGACCGCGACAGGAACGCCCGGGAACTCATGCGCTGCATCGAGCAGGGACCGCTGGTGAACATGGAGATCAAGTACATCGACGCCGGCGGCAAAATCACGCCGATCGAGATCAACGCCACGCACGTGGAAACGAGGGAGGGCTGGCGAACCGTCGCCCTCTGCCGCGACATCAGCGAGCGCAAACGGCACGAGGAGGACCAGCGGCTGTTGGAGCGCCAGATGGAGCAATCCCAGAAACTGGAAAGCCTGGGCGTGCTCGCCGGCGGCATCGCGCACGACTTCAACAACCTGCTGATGGCGGTCCTCGGCAACGCGGACATGGCGCTGTCCGACCTTCCGACCAACTCGCCCACCCGCGACACGATCCAGGAGATCATCAAGGGCGCGCGCCGGGCGGCCGATCTCTGCAAGCAGATGCTCGCGTATTCCGGCAAGAGCCAGTTTGTCGTCGAGCCGCAGGAGCTTACCGCGATCGTCCGCGAAATGACGCACATGCTGGAAGTCAGCGTCTCGAAAAAGGCCATCCTTCGCTACAACTTCGCCGACAACCTCCCCGCGGTCAACGCCGACGCCACGCAACTGCGCCAGGTCATCATGAACCTGATCCTCAACGCGTCGGAAGCCATCGGCGAAAAAAGCGGCGTGATCGCCGTCACCACGGGGGCGATGGAGTGCGACACCGCCTACCTGCGCGAATGCTTCCTGGGCGAAAATCTCACCCCCGGACTCTATGTCTATCTGGAGGTCGCCGATACCGGCTGCGGCATGGACCCGAAAACGATCCAGCGCGTCTTCGAGCCGTTCTTCAGCACGAAGTTCACCGGCCGCGGACTGGGCTTGACCGCCGTGTTCGGCATCGTGCGCGGACATCGCGGCGCGCTCCGGGTGGAGAGCGAAATCGGCCGCGGCACTCGGTTCCGGTTCCTGCTTCCCGCGTCCGAACTCGGGGCCGTCCGCAAGGATTCCGATCCCGAGCCGGAGGAATGGAAGGGCTCCGGGACCGTCCTCGTCGTCGACGACGAGGAGACCGTGCGCGCGCTCGGCAAGAGGATGATCGAGCGTTCCGGATTCACGGCCCTGACCGCGACCGACGGCCGGGAGATGACGGGCTGGAGCGAATACCACCGCACCCTGGGCCGCTACCTCTTCCAACCCGCACGCACGCCCAGGGCGTCCAGGGATGCGGCCGCGTCAACGCGGACCAGAAAGCCCGCGCACAAGCCCGG
>CALMZY010000089.1 GCA_937870865.1 uncultured Lentisphaerota bacterium
AGCAACTGCCGATCAGCGGTTCGAGGTTTCCGTATTCGTCAATCAGGCTCTCATTGCTGTCGCCGGGGATCCCCACGATGGTCCAGTACACCTGGCGCTTGCGAAGGGAATCAGGGTAGAGGCCTGGCCGGGCTTTCTCGGCTGCAATCTGGTAGAGCGCAAGCGGGTTGATCGTCTCGTCGGGACCGCGAAGGCCGATTTCCTTGAGCTCGATGGCCTTGTTCAGCGCGCTCTTCTGGAGATCGATCCGCAGGTAGCGCGCCGTGAATTGCGGGCGCAGCACGTAGTCGAATCCGCCCGTGCCTTCCTTGACCTCTCCCATGAGGTTCCAACTGGAGCCGTCGAGGGAGAAGTACACCGCGAGATCGGTCGGATACGATTCGCCCCAATCCAGGCGGATGCCTCCCAGCGATTTCTCCTTCCTCAGGTCGATGGTCAGGGATGTCGGCGTGTGCGTTGCGCTCGTCCAGCCGGTGGCGGGATTCCCGTCGAGCAGGTTCTCTGTCCGGGTCGTTCCCGGTGTTTCGATCACCGGAGCCTCGTCCGGTCCCTTCAGGTCGATCTCGAAAATGGAGTTGCCCCAGCCGGTTCCTCGTTTGAGACAGACGATTTTTACGAACTGTGCGAGAACCGGCTGAAAGTAGATTTCATCCGTCTGGCCGTCGCCCGACTTTGTCGACCACGCGTCCTTCCAGGCGGATCCGTCCATGGATACCTGGATGGAATACTCGCTCGCGAAGGCGGTCTCCCACAGGAGGCTCAAGCCGCAGAGGGTCGCGGGTGCGCCCATGTCTATCTGCAGCCATTGCGGATCGGAAGGCTGGCTGCTCCAGCGCGTGTCTGTCTTCCCGTCGCACGCCAGCGCGGCGGGGAAGATGTCCTCCTGGATTGAAGAAGCCGTGACAGTCCACCGGTCTTTTGCCGGCAGTTGGACGGGTTGAAGCGCGGGTGCCGGCGCCGGCTGGGTTGCGGGCTCTGTTGCGGCAGCCGCTTCGGTCGTCTGTTTCTTCGGGCTCTGGCAACCGCACAGCGCAATACTGAGAAGAGCGGTTGCAGTTAGGAGCAGCGATGAACGAAGCATGATCGTCATGGAACATCCTTTCCTGGGTTCAGACGTGCCATGCTAGCCGACCGGCGTCCTCTCAACAACCGTATTCTCGCGCCCAGTATCACTTGGCAATCCGGGCTCGTGTGGTATAGGCTTTCCGCTTTCCGGTACTCATAAACAAACGAGCCACAGGACCTTCACCATGCGCATAAAAGCGTTTCAAGCCTTGAAGCCGCCCGTCGAACTTGCCTCAAAAGTGGCCAGCCTGCCATACGACGTGATCGATACGGCGGAGGCGCGCAAGCTCTCCGAGGGCAACCCCTACAGCTTCTATCGCGTCTCGCGCGCGGAGCTTGCGCTGCCCGACGGCACGGATCTTTATTCAGACGCTGTCTATCAGAAGGCGGGCGAAGTGTTCCGCGAGTTCCAGAGGAACGGCACGCTCGTCAAGGACTCCGAGCCGGCGCTCTATCTCTACCGCCTTATCCGCCAGGGCCACGCGCAGACCGGCCTGATCACGGTGTGCCACGTCGAGGACTACGAGCGCGAGCTGATCAAGAAACACGAGAAGACGCGCAAGGCTCCCGAGGATGACCGGACCCGGCACATCACCGTCACGAATTCGCACTCGGGCCCGGTGTTCCTCCTGTATCGCGACAGCGCGGAGGTCGATGCGCTCGCCGCCGCGGCGGTCCAAACGAAGCCTCTTTACGACCTGACTGCGCCCGACGGGGTTCAGCACACGATCTGGCGGATTGCGGACACCGCGCCGTGGGTCGCTGCGTTCGGGAATATCCCTGTGACGTATATCGCGGACGGCCATCACCGTGCGGCTTCCGCCGCCCGCGTGGCTCGCGAGCGCAAGGCGGCGAACCCGGGACACACCGGCAACGAAGAGTACAACTGGTTCCAAGCGGTTCTGTTTCCCGCCTCCCAGCTGCGCATCCTTCCGTACAACCGTTGCGTGAAGGATCTGAACGGCTTGAGCGAGGATCAGTTCATGGAGGCCGTCCGGTCCACGTTCACGGTTTGCGAAAAAGCTGCGCCCGCGCCGAAACAGCCGGCGAACATCAGCATGTACTTCCAGGGCAAGTGGTGGGGCCTGGGTTGGACGCCGGAGAAGGTCTCCAATCCCGTTGCCGCTCTTGACGTCAGCGTGCTGCAGGACCGCCTCCTGAAGCCCGTTCTCGGCATCGACGACCCGCGTACGAATTCCCGGATCGAATTCGTCGGCGGCATTCGCGGCACGGGCGAACTGGAGAAGCGGGTCAAGTCGGGTAGGGCGGCTGTCGCATTCTCGATGTATCCGACTACCGTTGAACAGCTTATGGCAATTTCGGATGCCGGCCAGGTCATGCCGCCGAAGAGCACTTGGTTTGAACCCAAGTTGCGCGACGGGTTGATCATCCATCTGCTGGACTAAGGTGCCGGTTGTGTGGCCTTGGTAGTATTGGCATCTTCAGACAGCTATGCTACATACTCCCAACTTATGAGCACATCCCTTGAAGTTTCCCCCCACGTCAGGAATCTGCTTGCCCGCGGCGTGGTGATCCCGTGTCCGGCCGCGGTGGAAGTGGACGATTCCATCGACCCGCAGCGCGTTGCGCCCGGCGTCGTCATTCATGCAGGCTGCCGGCTTTCCGGCGCGAAGACATCGATCGGTCCGGAGTCCGAGCTTGGGGCGGAAGCCCGGGCCACGGTGGAGGATTGTCAGCTCGGCCGGAAGGTCGAGCTCAAGGGCGGATATTTCTCCGGCGCCACGTTTCTCGACGGCGCGAACATGGGCAGCGCGGCCCACGTCCGCCCGGGCACGCTGCTGGAGGAGGAGGCTGGCGGCGCGCACGCGGTCGGTTTCAAACAGACGATCTTCCTGCCGTTCGTGACAGCCGGAAGCCTGATCAATTTCTGCGACGCGCTGATGTCGGGCGGGACCAGCCGGAAGGACCACAGCGAAATCGGCTCCTCGTACATTCACTTCAACTACACGCCGCACCAGGACAAGGCGACGCCGTCGCTGATCGGCGATGTGCCGCGCGGTGTGATGATGGATCAGGCGGCGATTTTCCTGGGTGGGCAGGGCGGATTGGTGGGGCCGGTGCGGATCGGGTTCGGCTCGGTGATTCCCGCCGGCACGATCTTTCGGGAGGACGCGCCCGAGGGCGGGCAGCTTCTGTATCCGACACCGAAACCCGGCAAGACGAAGCCGTACCAGGCGGGGGCGTACCGCGGCGTCCGGCGCGTGGTGCTGAACAACCTGACCTACATTGGAAATATCCGCGCCCTGCAGGCTTGGTACCGGAACGTCCGCCAGCAGTTCGTGGGCGACGATTTTGCGCGGGCCTGCCACGAAGGCGCGATCGGCCAACTGGATTCGGTTCTGTCCGAGCGCATCAAGCGCCTCAAGGAGCTGGCGGGGAAGATGCCGAAGTCGCTCGAAATCGCGCACGCCGAGTCGCACGGCGCGGCGGCGCCCTGGCAGGCGGAGCAGGAGAAGCTCGTAAAGGAATGGCCGGAGATGGAGACGGCGCTGAAGAAGGGGCCTGCGGACGGCGTGGGCGCGGCGGACAGAGACCGTTTCCTGGGCGAAGTCGCGGCCGCGAAGGGCTCGAGCTACGTGGAGTCGGTCCGCGCGCTGAATCCCGCGACGAAGAAAGCCGGGACGGCGTGGCTCCAGGCGATTGTGAGCGATGTTTCCATGTTGGGCGGTTTCAACCTATAAGGAGATTCCATGGGTCGCATGTTCGGAACGGATGGTGTGAGAGGCGTGGCCAACGTGGCCCCGATGACCGCGGAGATGGCGCTGGAGATCGGTCGCGCGACGGCCTATGTGTGCAAGAAGCACCCGACGAAGCGCCACCAGATTCTGATCGGGAAAGACACGCGCGTGAGCGGCTACATGCTTGAGACCGCCCTCACGGCGGGCATTTGCTCGATGGGCGTGGACGTCCTGCTCGTCGGCCCCATGCCCACCCCGGGCGTCGCTTTCCTCACCCGCAGTATGCGCGCCGACGCGGGCATGGTCATCTCGGCCTCGCACAATCCATACCAGGACA
>CALMZY010000090.1 GCA_937870865.1 uncultured Lentisphaerota bacterium
CCGCCATTGTTTCATTTCCACCTGCCAGTCGGGCCGGTCAGGCAGTCCGTATCGATAACGCCACCACTGGGCTCCCGTCAGCAGGCCTGCGCAGAGACACCAGACCATCGCCATGCGGATGATCAGGGACCCGCGCAGTGAATTTCTCAAGGCGAACCATGCGCCGATCAGCAGCAGGGCGTTGGGGACGTAGTAATACCGCTGGTGCCAGCCGAAGTTTAGGTAATCGATCTTGGGTCCGATGCCGACGATCGAGGGGACGAGGGTCAGGACCAGGTACGCCAGCAGCAGCGTCGGCCAGATTCGCCGCCCGGCCAGCCGGAAGATCGCGATCGGCAAGGCCAGGGACAGGATCAGGAAGAAGATTCCGTAGACCGTGAGCTTGAGAGTCAGTCCGTCTTCGAAGGCCCAGATCATGTAGCTGGCCGAGAAGCAGCAGAGATACTCGCCGAAGAGCGTCATGCCCACGCTCTTCACCCAAAGGGTTCCGCCAAGCATCGCCGGTGACGGCAGGTTCCGGCCGCCGGGTGCGGCATAGGACACGGCGCCTCCGTGATCGTGCGGGTTGAAGTAGAGGTAGACAAGCACGCCGAGCTGGACGGCGACGCAGACCGACAGAAGCACGCCGCGCATCAAGGTCGTGCGTTCGCGTCGCAGCCAGCCTTTCAGGAGGTACGCGGGGGCGAGGATGCAGCTGGTGACGCTGGTCAGGCCGGCCGTGGCGAGGTAGACGCGCTTCCACATCTCGCGCGTCGTGCCGCGGCGGGCGTGTTCGAACAGCAGCAGCGCCGTGCCCATCGAGAGGTAGAACTGGCTGTTGGACGTGGTCAGCCACACCTCGTTGCTGAGCGGCGCGAGCAGGAGAATCGCGCACAGGGCGATCTTGTCGCCCAGGCGGCGGGCCAGAGTCAGGCGGCCGAAAAGGATGAAGGCATAGGGGATCAACTGGATCGCCAGCGCCCCGAGCGTGGTGAAAGCCGGGGCCCATTCCAGCGGCACCAGGATGAACGCCAGGGCCGCGACCAGGCTGTTCCAGAACATGTAGTACGACGCATACGGTGTCAGCATGAGGGCCAGCGGCCCGTTGTTATGCGCAATCGACAGGAAGTAGCTTCCTTCTTCACCCGCCATTCGCGGGCTGAAGAACAGGTACGGGGCCCGGATGAAATGCGCAAAAACGACCGCGGCAAACAACAGCCAGAGGATCCGGCGGTTGTTGACTCGGGAAGAGGATGTTTGGGATGTCATGGCCGAAAGCAGTAGCGAAGTCGTGTTTTGGAGTCAACCTTCATCACGGCGGGAAGGAGCGTGGACGCGGGCGGGCATTCCTCGTTCAGCGTTTCTACCGGAAGGGCCCGAGTTCCGTCGCCTACTCGATGTGACGCGCGACCCGGCGAATGCGGATTTGCAGACGTTTAGGCGTTCCCATCGGATTCATGTATGCTACAAAGAAAAGGGGCTGTTGCCGGAGAAGTCGTGGGGCGGTCGAACAGGTTGTCGTGATTGCATTCAGGAGATGCTGAAACGACTGATGTAAGCCATATGAAATTGAGCATCCTGATGCCGGTTTTCAACGAGAAGTACACGGTGGAAGCCGTCGTTGATTCCGTGCTGAGCGTGTCTCTTCCCGACGGGGTCGAGCGTGAACTTGTGATCGTGGATGATCAGTCCACGGACGGGACGTGGGATATCCTGGAAGCGCTCCGGGAACGCCATCCTCAAGTCAGGCTGTGCCGTCATCCGCAG
>CALMZY010000091.1 GCA_937870865.1 uncultured Lentisphaerota bacterium
CCTCTACCACAGAAGAGCAATAACCCGCCCGTTCCAAGGGCCAGAGTCGCCAGTATTCCGCTCAAAATGCGAAAGATAATCGACCGCATGGCAAATCACAAACATTGAGCTGCACAGTAACCAGCCGCACCGAATACGTATCCAGAAGCGCCAGCTCCAACAATACTTAGAACGGGAAAAACCCGCATAAGTGGAGTGAGCCGTCCCGCCTGAGCCGCAGCCTGCGCCGCAGCATATCCTCGCCGAGCCAACGCAGTAATTCCCTGTTGTGACAAGGTACCGCTCTTCCATATTCCTGCGATAGATGCATTATTGATGGTCTGTTGCCCCACTGATTGAATGACACCGTTGCAGACTTGTTGAATCCCTTGCGCGAGCGCTAACGGGCTCACTTGTCGAATCCCTTGCACGAGCCCGAATGGGCTCAATATCATGGCATAGTGCCAGGAATTCCCATAGTAAGTGTCAATGCAGCGGTCCCAGCATTCGGAAAACGTCTCACAACTCGTCCGAAACTTGAGTCCAAACGGATCGACGTAGTTGAGCGGATTATCCCCGACGAAAGCATACTGGTTTAAGCCACCCTCAATGTCGATGGGGTTGTTGGAGAGCCAGCAGAAGACACCCGACACGGTCGCCGTACCCATGCTGCCGTTTTCCTGGCGCAGTTCAACGGCTTCCGAACCGTACGACGCGACGTAAGCGGCTAACAAGGGCGGCGACCCCACGACGCGATTTTCAGACGTGGGGTCCGCTTTTTGCTGAGTCGAAGCTGTCCCGGAGTGTTTCATTTTCCCGTAACTTTAACGGGTATCCCCATTTTCGATCATCCACCTGTAGTGTTGAAACCACAGAGGGTCTGACCCGTCGAAATTGTCTCTACGAGCGAGGTGCCAGTTCTGATATACGACTTCTTCTCTCTTTCCAAACCACGCAGCAAAATTGACATAATGTTTGTCGTAGACATGCCACCCAGATGGTGTCGCGAACTCCAGCAGATATCTGAGCGCTTTCTTTCTGCGAAGGTCTACGCGGATTCTGGATTCCGGGGAAAGCAAGATGCGCAATAACGCCAAGACTTGATTACTCATTTCATCGAGAGTGGTGTTCGGCGTGTTGATGTCCCAGCATGGACCCCACCAGTAAGCGCCAGCCCAAGGGTAAAGTCCGTACGTCTCACAGTAAACTCCCACGTCGAACCCTAACGATTGGGTTGATGGCAGAAGCAATTCCCTTCGATTCTTCTGTTCATTAAGAGTCCACTTGTGTTGGACCTGTGGATACCTCTTCAACACGTTCGAAGCGACGCGGTAGAATGTATCAGGAAATTCCGAGGAATGTGTCATCTCAATGTTCCACCTCGCCCCAACCAGCGGGACGTCACTGAATAGCTAGAACCCGAAGAAATGCAAATCGTAGTGAGCATTACCAATGCGCAATGTTGGGCCGTACACTCCTGAGTTCCCGATTCGCCAGTACTGCCCTTGACTGAGCCAACGACCAATCACGCCTCCTCTGGCCGAGAGCGCTGCAAGACCACGCAAGAGACCAGCCCCGGTCAGCGACCAGATGCTTTGACCTCCCACGATCTGGCTGAATACGTAAACTCCAGCGACGTTACCGCAGTCGTCAGCATAGACATCCTTGAACGGGTCCCAGAAAGGAATGAAGCCGTCTACCGAAGCTGCAAGACCACCGACTCCACCTGCCCATGTACCGCTCCACCCGGCTGACGCGTGAGTCGGATTCAACGAGTCCCAAATGTCCCAGCCAGCTCCGTTGGGAACCCCCCAAGTCGGAAAACTCCAGAGATTCCAGAGGCCGAGCGGATCGACAGAGTTCAGAGGGCTGTTGGCACAGAATGCGTAAGGTTGAAGAGATGGCACGTCAAGCGACGTGGATGGCAATCTGCAGGATGGACAGGGCGACGCCCGGCTCTGCGAAATCGCATCTACACCCAACTCACTCAACGGGTCTTTCGAGAGCCAACGGAAGACACCCGACACAATCGTCGTACCCAAGGTGCCGTTTGCCGGCTGTAGTTCAATGGGTTCCGAAACGAACGACCCCATGTAAATGCTGGAAGAGTGCGAAGGAACCTCAACGTGATTCCTCAACTGGGGGTTCAGTCTTCGCCGGTCGGATCCGTACTGGCAGGCCGCTTTCATCTGCCCCGGTGATGGAAGAGGAGCTCTCATTTCCTTGGGTGCGAGGATAGCAGTTTTAGCGGCCCTTCGGCAAGCGGCTCGCAGAGGGTGTATATGCGGATCGAGACGCTTCGGGATCGCTTGTTGGACATGGCGGACCATTGGGCGCAAGGGTGGATGCGAGCTTCCTGTCGAGGGCAGGGCTGGACAGGCGTGATGAGCGAGTAGGGGTGAGACCGCTGGAGCGTGCGGGCGAGGAACTGGGTGTGACCTGATGGCCTTGTGGGGCCGGTGCCAAACCGATCCCTTGAAACAGGCGGTGGGCCTGGTGGGTAAAAAGTCAAAGCGTGGTGTGTGACGAATGGTTGTGCTCCATGCTGGAGATGGAGAATTGAACCGATCTCCATCGTGCGGCGTACATTAGGCGCAACCAGCGACCCAGACCGCCTGCGTCTTAAACGAAGAATGCAACTATGTGCGGACTGACCCTTTTGTCCTCCCCCCTGCCGTACCCGCGCTCGTGAACCCTTTCCGGTGTCTTTTCATTTGAGGCCATTCGATCGCGCCGTGAATTCGGGTTTGATATTTGAGACATTTTCATTAGATTGACACGCGACGAGCAAAGGAAACTCATGAACTGTTTTGTCACAGGCGCGGCAGGGTTCATTGGAAGCAACGTGGTGGATCGTCTTCTCGCGGCGGGCCACCAGGTGACCGCGTACGACAACTTGTCGTCGGGGTTCAGGCGTTTCCTCGACGACGCGGCGAAAAATCCCGCGTTCCGTTTCGTGCAGGGCGACATCCTCGACACGGACACGCTTGCCAAGGCGATGAAGGGGTGCGACACGGTCCTGCACTTCGCCGCGAACGCGGATGTGCGTTTCGGCACGCAGCGGCCGCGGCGGGACCTGGAGCAGAACACGATCGGCACCTGGAACGTGCTCGAGGCGATGCGGGCGTCCGGCGCGAGCCGGATCGGCTTTTCCTCGACGGGCGCGATCTATGGCGACGCGCGCGTGATCCCGACGCCGGAGGATGCGCCGTTCCCGGTCCAGACGTCGCTGTATGGCGCCTCCAAGCTGGCGGGCGAGGGGATGATCCAGGCGTATGCCGAGGGGTTCGGCATCAAGGGCTACATCTTCCGCTTCGTGTCCATCCTGGGCGAGCGCTACCACCACGGGCATGTGTACGACTTCTACAAGAAGCTCCTGGCCGATCCGGCGAAGATGAGGGTGCTCGGCGACGGCAGCCAGAGAAAATCCTACCTTTATACGCAGGACTGCATCGATGCGATCCTGCTGGCGCTGGAGAAGGCGCACGACAAGGTGAATATTTTCAACCTCGGCGCGGACGACTACTGCGACGTGAGAAGCTCGATCGGCTGGATTTGCGAGCGCCTCAACCTGAAGCCCAAACTCGAATTCGACGGCGGCGATCGCGGCTGGATCGGCGACAGCCCCCTGATCTTCCTCGACACCCGCCGCATCAAGGCGCTGGGCTGGAAGCCGCGCACCGGCATCCGCGACGGCATCCTCCGGACCCTGGAGTACATGATCGAGAATCCGTGGGTCCTCGAGGCCCACGACAAGAAGCCGGTCTGAACGGCGCGCCCAACTCGCTATGAAGCTCAAAGGACGATACGCGGTTATCACCGGCGCCAACCAGGGCTTTGGCGAGCAGATCGCCCGGGGGTTCGTCCGCGAGGGCGCCGGCCTCCTCATTTGCGCGCGCGATGGAAAACGGCTCGAATCGGTCCGCCAGTCCCTCGAGGCTGCCGGGAACGCCGGCCAGAAGATCGTGGCCATGACCGCCGACGTGACGCGCGAGGACGATGTGCGCGCGGTCGTGAAGCGTGCGCTCCAGGAATTTCCGCAGGTGGATATCCTCGTCAACTGCGCGGGCGTCGCCGGGCCGCGCGGCACGATCGATTCTGTGAACTGGGAGGAGTGGAAACAGGCCATCCGGATCAATCTCGACGGCACCGTGTTCGCGTGCCTTTCGTTCCTGCCGCACATGAAGAGCCGGCGCGCGGGCAAGATCATCAACATCTCCGGCGGCGGCGCAACGAAACCGCTTCCGCAGTTGAGCGCGTACGCGGCGTCCAAGGCCGGCGTGGTCCGCTTCACCGAGACGCTCGCGCACGAGGTCCGGGATTTCGGGATCGACGTCAACGCCGTCTCGCCCGGGGTGCTGGCGACGCGGATGGTGGACCATTTCCTCGAGGTCGGCGCCGAGACGCTAGGGCAGAAGTACGTTGACGAGGTCCGCCGGCAGAAGGCGGACGGGCAGGATTCGTTCGATCTCGCCGTCAACCTGTGCGTGTATCTCGCTTCGGCTCAGAGCGACGGGATCACGGGCCGCTTGATCAGCGCCGCGTGGGATCCATGGCAGGACCTGCACACGCATCGCGAGGAGCTGGCCGCGAGCGACATCTACACGCTGCGGCGGATCGTCCCGGAGGACCGCGGCGCAACGTGGGGGAAGGTTTCCCGATGAACATCGGCATCATCGGCTGCGGACTGATCGGGATGAAGCGCGCGCAGAACGCCGGCGCGCACAAGGTGATCTGTGCGGCCGATGTGGTCCGCGAGCGCGCGGAAAAACTCGCCGCGGCCATCCCGGGTTGTGCCGTGGCCGCCGACGGACGCGACGTGCTGAAGCGCCGGGACGTGGATGCCGTGGTGGTCGCGACGACGCACGACCAGTTGGCGCCCGTGGCCGCCGCCGCGCTGGAGGCCGGCAAGCACGTGCTGGTGGAAAAGCCCGGGGCGCGTAACGCGGACGAATTGAAGCCCGTTCTCGCGGCGGCCCGGAAAGCCGGGCTGACGGTTCGCGTCGGGTTCAACCATCGCTTTCATCCTTCGCTCCTCAAGTGCCGGGAGATCATCGACAGCGGCGTGGCCGGCCCGCTGATGTTCATCCGCGGCCGGTACGGCCACGGCGGCCGGATCGGCTACGAGAAGGAATGGCGCGCCGTCGAGGCGATCTCCGGCGGCGGCGAGGCGGTCGACCAGGGCGTTCATCTTGTCGATCTTTCGCGCTGGTTCCTCGGCGATTTCGCGTCGGTCGAGGGCTACGCGCCGACGTTTTTCTGGGACATGCCGGTCGAGGACAACGCGTTCATGCTGTTGAAGACCGGCGCGGGCCAGGCCGCGTGGCTCCACGCGTCGTGGAGCGAGTGGAAGAACATGTTCAGCCTCGAGATTTATGGCCGGACCGGCAAGCTGCAGGTGGACGGGCTGGGCGGGAGCTACGGGATGGAGCGGCTGACGTATTACCAGATGTTGCCGCAGATGGGGCCGCCGGAGACGAAGACCTGGGAGTTCCCGGGCGCGGACACCTCGTGGGCTGCCGAGTTCCGGGATTTCGCCGGGGCGGTCGAGGGGAAGCAGGGCCTGGGCGCGACGCTCGAAGACGCCATGGCGGCGCTGCAGATTGTGAGCCGGGTCCGGAAATGCCGATAGAACGATCGGGAGTTTTTCAGCGTATGGACATCATGCTTGTTTATCCGCCGCTGACCGTCGAGGAACGGTATGCGCGGGGTGTCGGTAAATCGATCGGCGGCGACCTGCCGCCGCTGGGCATCGCGAGCCTGGCCGCGTTTGTGCGCGAGAAGGGCCACACGGTGGACGTGGTGGACGCGCTCGCGCTCAACATGAGCCACGAGGATATCCTCCGGCGCGTGGAGGAGAAGAAGCCGGACATCGTCGGTTTTTCCTCCCTGACGGTCAGTTTTCACCGCGCCGCCGCGTGCGCGAAGCAGATCCGCGAGCGCTATCCGAACATCCTGCTGATCGTGGGCGGGCACCACGCGACGATCATGCCGCGCGAGATCATGCAGGAGTTCGACTGCTTCGACATCCTCGGCTACGGGGAAGGGGAGTTGACGCTGCTGCACCTGCTCGACGAGTACAGGAAGGCCGGCGCGGACCGGGCGATGTTCCTCAAGAATTTCGACGCGCTGGCGAACATCGACGGGATCGTCTTCCGCGGCCGCGACGGCGTCGTGGTCAACCGGCCCCGGGAGCTGATCAAGGACCTCGACGCGCTCCCGTTCCCGGCCCGCGACATGCTCCCGATGGAGCGCTACATTCCGCTTCCCAACCAGTACCTGCGCACGCCCGTGGTCCACATGTGCGCGATTCGCGGCTGCCCGTTCGCCTGCGCGTTCTGCTCCAACAACGCCGTGTTCGGGCGGAAAATCCGCGCGCGGACGCCGGCCAAGGTCGTCGACGAAATCCAGTTCGTGATGAAGGAATACGGCGCCCGCGAGATTTCGTTCTGGGACGACACGATGACCATCAACCGGAAGTGGATGATGGAGTTCTGCGACGAGATCATCCGCCGCGGCCTGGACGTGACGTGGACCGGGTACGCGCGGGTGGACACCGTGGATCCCGAGTTGCTGGCGAAGATGAAAAAGGCCGGCTGCTGGAACCTGTTCTTCGGGTTCGAGGCCGGCGACCAGACGCTGCTCGACAACATCTGCAAGAACATCACCGTGGAAAACTCGCGCCAGGCGTGCCGGTGGACGCAGGAGGCCGGCATCGAGGTCCGCGGCTCCTTCATGCTCGCGCTGCCCGGCGAGACGCCCGAGCTGGCGAGGAAGACCATCGATTTTGCGATCGAGCTCAACCCGGATTACGCGCAGTTCTCCGTGACGACGCCGTATCCCGGCACGCAGTTGTGGCATGACGCGGAGAAGGTGGGCACGCTCGACCGCAACTTCAGCAACTACCATGGCTGGACCGCCGTGTTCGTGCCGAAGGGCTACAAGAACCGGGAAGAGGTGGAGAAGATGGCGCGGCTGGCGACGCGCAAGTTCTACCTGCGGCCCGCGTTCGTCTGGGGCGCCCTGCGGAAGATCCGGACCTGGGAGGACGTTAAGCGGTACCTGAAGGGCTTCCGGATGTTGCTGGGATTCATCCAGTGAAGGGAAATCAATGAACGGGAACGGCCGCGGCGGTTGGCGTCAGGATTTCGGCGTGGTTTTCATTCTTCTCTTTGCGGCGGGCCTCCTGCTCCGCCTCGTCCTGCTCGGACACACGTCCTTCTGGATCGACGAGATTCCGACGGTCGGCAGCGCGATTTCCCAGAAGAGCCTGTCGACCTTGTACGCCACGGAACTCGAGCGCTTCACGTGGTATCACCATCTGCCGATGCTGGACGCGGTGATCCTGCTGTTCACCCGGTGGTTCGGGTTCACCGGCTCGTTTCCGTCGGAGTGGCTCGCGCGCCTGCCGTTCGCCCTGCTGGGCGCGTTCACCCTTCCGCTGCTCTACCTCCTCGGCAAGTCGGTCCGGGACCGCGCCGTCGGCCTGTGGACGATGTTCCTGGGGACGGTGTCCGTCTTCCACATCTTCTATTCCCGCGAGGCCTATGCCTACAGCCTGCTGATCTTTTTCGCCGCGGGCGTTTCGTGGCTCGGCATCCGGCTGGTCCGCGACGCGATTGACGGGAAGCCCTTCCGCTGGCCGCTGATCGCCGGCTACATTCTGTTCTCCGCCGGTTTTCTCCAGTCGCACCTGGGCGCGCTGCTGTTCCTCATCCCGTGGAATGGGATGATGATGCTGGCGGCGGGTGCGTGGGGCGGCTGGAAAAACCTGCTGAAGCCGGCGCGCCTCGCCTCGTGGGCGCTGATTCTCGGGGCGGCCTATCTCGTGTTCTTCCCGTTCCTGCTCCGGCTGGCGGGCGGCTACACGACCACCGACGCGTCCCATGCGGTCTCCTTCTCGTGGCGCGCGATCCCCGCCGTGCTGGGTCGGATGGCGTGGGGCGAATCGCTCGCGGCGCTGCTGCCCGCGTTTCTTCTCCTCGGGTTCGCCTGCGCCGGCGAGGCGAAGACCGTGCGCGGCGGCAAGCCGAGCCTGGTGATTCTCGCCGCGGTCCAGATCGCCGTCTACTTCGTGTTCCAGTCCTGGATGCAGGTGCGCTCGAACAGCCGCCTGGAGGTCCGCTACTACAGCGCATTTTATCCGCTCCTCCTCCTTGTGCTCGCCGTCGGGATCGAGGGGGCCGTGGCGTGGGCGGGGGAACGCTTCAAGAAGGTGTCCGCGAACGCGCTTCGCGGCGTCGTTGCGGCGGTTCTCCTGCTCTGGCTCGCGCCGTCCGTCTGGCTGGTCGTCACGCTCCAGTGCCGCGGCTGGGCGAACTACAAGGGCATCGCGGAATGGATCATGAAGAACGTCCCCGAGAACGGGATCTACGCGTTCTACAACGTGTACGAGTTCCGCGGCGTTCCGCAGGTGTATCCCACGCCGGGCCGCACGGCCACGTCCGTCGCGCAGTGGAGCACCGACGAGGATTTCAAGCGCGTCCAGCCGCCGCAGCGCGCCCTGTCGCTGTTCAGCCGTTTCCCGCAGATCTGTTTTGTCGAGATCGCGCCCGAGGATCTTCTCGCGCCGCGGCCGGACGTTCCTCCGATCGCGAGGGATGCGCTGTTCATGCGCCGGGAGTGGGTGGAAGATCCGAACTGGGACCGGCTGATGCGGCTGAGGACGTTCCCGCTCGGCGACCTTCAGTTCAACGCGACGAACGCGCACAAGGTCCTGATGTCCTACAACAAGCTCGAGGACATGCCGCAGCTCGCGGCGCGGCGCGGGGAGTCATTCTATCACTACTTCGGCCCGGAGTGGAAATACTACCGCGATCAGAACATGAACGACTGGCTGGTGGACACGGGATACGCGACCCTCCACGTCGGCTCCGCGACGGGCCAGCCGCGTCCGGCGGACCTGGTCTTCCAAGTCATGGCGCCGCCGAACGGCTGCCGCTGGAGCCTCTATGCTCCCGACGGCAGCGTGCTGGTGGACAAGGCCGTGGTTTCCGCCGCGCCCAGCCGGCTGTCCGTCCGTAATCTCGTGGTGCCGCCCGGCGGCATGGCGCTCACGATCCAGGTCCTGCCGCCGCCGAACCAGATGGAAGGGGTCCTGTGCGTCTACGGAGTGAACCTGCAGGATCCGTCGCCGGCTCCCGCCGCATCTTCAAATTGACAACATTCACGCGATACGATTAAGTCACCGCCATGTCCTTCATAGAGCAATTCATCGGCGAAGCGAAACAGATCCTCGACAAGCTTTCCCACGAATCCATCGAGGGTGTTGTGAACTGCCTGGCGGCGGCGCGCGAGCGCGGCGGCCGCGTGTTCGTCCTGGGCGTCGGCGGCAGCGCCGGGTCCGCGACGCATCTCGTCAACGACCTGCGCAAGCTGGCGCATCTCGAGGCCTACGCGCCGACGGACAACGTGTCCGAGCTGACCGCCCGCACGAACGATGAGGGGTGGGCGAGCTGTTTCGACGGCTGGCTGAAGGTCAGCCGCCTGCGCCAGGGCGATGTCGTCTTCGTTCTCTCGGTCGGCGGCGGCGACGCCGAGCGGAACATCAGCCCGAACCTGGTCCAGGCGCTGAAGCTCGCCAAGGAAGTCGGCGCGACCGTGGTCGGCGTCGTCGGCCGCACGGGCGGGTACACCGCGCAGGTGGCCGACGCGTGCGTCATCATCCCGGTCGTCAACCCCGACCACATCACGCCGCACACCGAGGCTTTTCATTCCGTGGTCGGCCATATGCTGATCACGCATCCAAAGCTCAAGGCCGCCGCGACCAAGTGGGAATCCGCCGTCAAATCGAAACCATGATGAAAGCCACCGATCACGTTCCATCGCTGCAGGACCTCCACATCAAGATCTTCTCCGACGGCGCCGACCTCGATTCCATCATCGAGGCGTACAACAAGGGCGTCGTCAAGGGGTTCACGACCAACCCGACGCTGATGGCCAAGGCGGGCATCACGAACTACCTCATGTTCGCCGAGGAAGTTCTGCGCGTGGTCAAGGACCTGTCCGTTTCGTTCGAGGTGTTTTCGGACGACTTCGACGAGATGCGCGAGCAGGCGCTGAAGCTCGCCGCGCTTGCGGACAACGTGTACGTCAAGATCCCGGTGACGAACACCGAGCGGAAATCGGCCGCGCCGTTGATCCGGGACCTCGCGCGCCGGGGCCTGAAGCTGAACGTCACGGCGATCCTGTCCCTGCGGCAGGTCGAGGACGTCGCCTCCGCGCTCAATCCGAAGGTGCCCGCGATCGTGTCCGTGTTCGCGGGCCGGATTGCCGACACGGGCCGCGATCCCATTCCGCTCATGATCGAGTCGCGGGGCATCCTCGACGGCCTGCCGAAGGCGGAACTGCTGTGGGCCAGCCCGCGCGAGGCGCTGAACATCATCCAGGCGGACGCCATCGGCTGCGACATCATCACCGTCACGCCCGACCTCCTGGCCAAGGCGAAGAATTTCGGCAAGGACCTGGAGGACTTTTCGCTCGATACCGTGAAGATGTTCTACAACGACGCGAAGAAGAGCGGCTTCAAGATCTAACGGAAAATGAACCACGAATTCACACGAATAGACACGAATGGGCGAGTTCTGAATTCGTGTGGATTCGCGTCCATTCGTGGTTAAGAAAAGAGGATTCGATGATTATCACAAGGACACCTTTCCGGATCACGCTTGGAGGCGGGGGCACCGATCTGCCTTCCTTCTACGAACAGCACGGCGGGTACGTGTTCACGATGGCGATCAACAAGTACATGTTCATCGCGCTGAACCGCCGCTCCGTGGCCGACCGCAAGGTCGTCATCCGGTACAGCCAGGTGGAGACCGTCGATTCCGTGAACGAGATCAAGCATCCGCTCGCGCGCGAGGCGCTGCGGCTTCACGGGGTGAACGAGAACATCGAGCTGACCAGCATCGCGGACATGCCGGCGCGCAGCGGGCTCGGTTCGTCCGGCTCGTACCTCGTCGGCCTGCTCACCGCGATCCGCGCGTACAAGAGCGAGCCCGCGTCGCTCCTCGAGATCGCCGAGGAGGCCTGCCGCATCGAGATGAACATCCTGAAGGAGCCGGTGGGCAAGCAGGACCAGTACATCGCCGCGTTCGGCGGGTTCCGGACGCTGGACATCGACAAAAAGGGCAAGGTGAAGGTGGGTTCCGTGAGCGTGGATTTCCCGATGGCAAACGAGCTGGTGAGCAAGGCGCGCATGTACTACACGGGCGTCCAGCGCTCGGCGACGGCCGTGCTGAAGAACCAGGATTCGGCGGCCCGCGAGAAGAAGAGCGTGGATCACAAGCGCGTCGTTGACTGCCTCCTGAACATCAAGGAGATCGGCCGGAAGATCCAGAAGGCGTTCGAAAAGCGCGACCTCGACGAGTTCGCGCGTCTCATGCACAAGCACTGGGAATTCAAGCGCAAGATGTCCGCCGCCATCAGCCTGTCCATGCTCGACCAGCTCTATGAAAAGGTCCGCAAGGACTTCGGCGTCCTCGGCGGCAAGATCATCGGCGCGGGTGGCGGCGGGTTCCTGATGCTGTACTGTCCGACCAAGGGCCGCCAGCTCGACGAGTTCATGCTGAAGCACGACATGCTTCGGGTGAGCTACTTCCCGACCCTGCAGGGCTCCAAGGTGGTTAGCGACATGACCTCGTTCGACGACTTCGATCACGCGTGACGCGCGGTCAGGGCAGGGCTTCCTCCAGCGCCTCGGCCGACATCTCGTAGTCGTGCACGGGGATCAGCGAGCGGAACGCCGGAACGTAATTCTCCAATTCGTGCGTCAAGTGGACGCCGGGCGTGATGTGGTTGTTCTTCAGCACGATCATCGCCGCGGCGATCCCGGAAGCCACGAGAATGCTGGTCGCGTTGGTGTCCAGCGGGGTGGCCGGCGTGTTGTCGAGGTGGCAGTAGGCCCCCCGCCAGTGTCCGTCGAAACGGCACGACACGCCGACGAAGTCCCCGCCGCGCAGGGGGGTGTCCTTCGCCTGCCGGAGAAGGTTGACCTTCAGGTTGCCGCTGGCCTTGCGCATGAGCGTCATGTTCTCGGGGTGGAATCCGTAGATGAACTTGCACGCCGTGTCGTGCCGCCATCCCATGTAGACGCATTCCTCGTGACCGATCAACAGCGCGTCGCCCTCGGGCGGCACGCGGAGCTGGTCCAGGGGCACGCCGCACGCGCGGTAATCCTGCGATTCCCACTCCAGCGGCGTCGAGCGAAGCAGGATTTTGCCCTTCTTCACGACCTCGAAAGCCGGGTCGTCGTCGATCTCCTGCGCGGACTCGCAGGGGCACCACGTGATGGACGGCTCACTGAACAAGCCGTGGTGGGGAGTCGTATCGTCGTACTCCCAGTAGATGATCGCCGTCGGCCGCTCCTGGTTCGCCTGGATGATTTCCTCGGCGAGGGCGTTGATGGCTCCCGGGTTCATGCCTGCGGCGACGATGTGCGGTCTGCCGCTCAGCGAGGGGCGCCGGTTGAGGAAGCCCCGCGCCGCGGCCGGCACGCTCTTGCCGAACGCCGCGATCGTGGCGTTCACGAGGGACACGCCGTGCCGGTCACAGAGGGCAAGGATCTCAGGCTTGTCGAGCGAAGGGGCAAGATCGATCACGGCGTCGAACGGCTCCGCCCTCAACCGGGCGTCCAGTTTCTCGAAGGTGTACGCTTCCTCGACCCACTCCAGGAGGGTTCCTTTCAGACGCTTCTCGTGCGTCGTGTAATGCGCGGGTTTCTGGGGATCCACCACACACGCGGACCAGCCGATCTTCTTCAGGAGATGCAGGAGCGCGATCCCCACCGTTCCACCGCCGCCGAGCACGAGACACTTCATGACAGACCCTCCGGAGGTATGGTCAATCCTCTTCCCAATTCCGAATGCGGGAACACATTTTCCCTGAACGTCACGCGCATCGAGCGCGCAGAACTAGAACTTGCGAAATATGCGGCGGCTGTCAAACAAGTTTTTTACAAAACGCAAAAAAGTTTTCGACGCGTCGCGCAGTTAAAAACTTTTTTTGACCGGAACTTCGGCGAGGGGGCGGCGTGCGCGGCAAGGAAAAAGGCTCGCAAAATTTTCCAATCCTTGGAAAATGGGCGTCAACTTTTTCCAAGCGTTGGATTTATCCGCCGGAGGCGGAACGATTGTGAAAGCGAAATATTTCATCACCGGCGGGGCGGGCTTCATCGGGGCGCACCTCGTCAATCATCTCCTGGATGCGACGGATGCGGACGTGACGGTGTTCGACAACTTCAGCACCGGTCGGCGCTGGGCGTTCGGCGGCCGTCTTGAAAGCCCGCGCCTCAAGATCGTGGAGGGGGACGCGCAGGACGGGAGCGCGCTCGCAAGGGCGATCGCGGGCCACGACGTGGTGTACCACTTCGCGTCGAACTCGGACATCGCGAGGGCGGCGACGGATCCGGCGATCGATTTCATGAACGGCACGCTCCTCACGCACAACACGCTGGAGGCCATGCGCAAGGCGGGGGTGAAGCGGATCCTGTTCACGTCGGGCAGCGGCGTGTACGGCGAGGTGCCGCCGGCCCCCATGCCCGAGGAATATCCGCGCATGATCCCCATTTCCACGTACGGCGCTCAGAAACTCGCGTCCGAATCGCTGATCAGCGCGTACTGCCACATGTTCGACATGACCGGCACGGTGTTCCGGTTCGCGAACGTCGTCGGCCCGCACCAGACGCACGGCGTGGCCTACGACTTCATCCGGCGGCTGGCGAAGGATCCGAAGCGCCTGTTGATTTACGGCGACGGGTCGCAGAGCAAGCCGTACATCTACATCGAGGATGTCCTCGCGGCGTTCCGGCTGATGGAGAAGGGGCAGGCCTCCGGCTACGACGTGTTCAACGTGGGCTCGCAGGACCACCTGACCGTCCGCGAGATCGCGGACATCGTGGTCGAGCGGATGGGCCTGAAGAACGTCGTGTACGAGTTCACCGGGGGCGCGCGCGGCTGGAAGGCGGATGTGCCGGTCTACCGGCTGGCGACCGAGAAGGTCCGTGCGCGCGGGTGGAGCAACAGGCGGAATTCGCGGGAGGCGGTCGTCGCGTCGGTCGACGCGATGATCGAGGATTTGAAGAAGGGGAACCTCAAACCGGCCGATTGACAATTGCGCGCATCACATCTATATTAACTGTGCATCATTTACTTGGATAATATGATGAGAATTACAGTGGATATTGATGCAGCTGAGCTGAGCAGGTTGCAGAAGCTGACGGGGAAGAAGAAGAAGTCGACCGCCGTCCACGCGGCCGTCGAGGAGTATCTTCGCAGGCGGAAGGTGGAAGAGATCGTTCGCGCGGTGAGGGAAGGGCGCGTGGACTACGGAGCGACGAACGAGGAACTCGAGGCCTCCTGGGATGATACTCGTTGACACATCGGTCTGGGTGGACTTTCTCCGGCGAAAGGGGAGCGAGGCGGTGAAGGACCGCGTGAGCGCTCTTCTGTCCAGCCGGGAAGCCTGCTGCACGTGCCCGGTTTCCTTTGAGCTGGAGCTCGGCGCACGTTCGCCCGCGGAGCTTCGCGCCATTGAAGTGGTGCTGGGTGTGTGCCCGTTCATCCCACTGGAGAAGAGGCACTGGGTCGTAGCGAGCGGGCTTGGAAGATCTTTGCGGACTGCCGGGGCGGCGGTTCCGCACGGCGACCTGCTGGTGGCGGCTGTGGCCCTGGAGGAGCCGTGCGCGGTTCTGACGCTGGACAGGCACTTCATCCAGATCCGACAGAAGGCCGCTCCGAAGCTGGAGGTGGAACTCTTGGAGGGCAGTAAGTGATGACTTTGCTTGGGTCGAACATCAAAAGCGTGTTTCTCACCGGCGGCGCGGGGTTCATCGGCAGTCACGTGGCAGACCTGCTGAGGGCGGATGGGTATGCCGTCACGGTCTACGACAATCTTTCCAACGGCCACCGCGAGTTCATTGAGCGGCACATCGGGAAACCGAACTTCAAGTTCGTCCAGGCGGACATTCTCGACACGGACCGGCTCGCCACGGAGATGAAGGGCCACGACCTCGTCTGGCATCTTGCGGCGAACACGGACATCATCGGCGGCGCGGAACAGCCGCGCCGCGACCTGCGCGACTGCGTCATGGGCACGTTCAACGTCGTGGAGGCGATGCGGCAGTTGAAGATCCAGCGGATCATCTTTTCCTCGACGGGAGCGGTGTACGGCGAGCTCTGCACGGATATCGCCACGTCCGAGTCGTCCGGGCCGCTGCTGCCGGTTTCGACCTACGCGGCCGGCAAGATCGGCAGCGAGGCGTTCATCTCGGCGTTCTGCCACCTGTACGGCCTCCGCGGCTGGATGTACCGGTTCGGTAACGTGATCGGCGGCCGCATGACGCACGGGGTCATCTTCGATTTCATCCGCAAGCTGCGCGAGAACCCGAAGGAGCTGCTGATCCGGGGCGACGGGCGGCAGGAGAAGAACTACTTCCTCGTCGAGGAATGCATCCAGGGGATGGCGTACGGATTCCGCACCATCCCCATGACCGACGACAAGCCCTGCGACGTCTTCAACCTGGGCACCGATTCGATCACGAAGGTCGTCGACATCGCACAGATCATCAAGGAAGAGATGGACCTGCCCGACGCGCGCATTGTCATTGAAGGGACGAAGAGGGCGTGGCCGGGAGACCAGCCGCGCGTGCACATCACCGTGGACCGGGTCAACGGGTTCGGGTGGAAGGCGAAACTGAAATCGGACCAGGCGGTGCGAATCGCCGCGCGCCGCATGATGGGGAAAGAGGTGTGGGCGTTCGGGGGATAGGCGTACTGGAGTAACAACCATGGCAGAGAACAAACAGAAGCGGGAATCCCGACATTCCAATCCGCCGGCACCCCGGCACATTGCGGTCATCGGCTGCTGGCACCAGGGGGTGGTCGCGGCGGCGTGCCTGGCCGATCTCGGGTACGACGTCCTCGGGGCCGATCACGATAGCAAGCGGGTCGCGAGCCTGAACGCCGGCAAGGCGCCGCTGTTCGAGCCCGGGCTCGACAAGCTCCTTCAGAAGGCGGCCAGGTCGGGCCGGCTGAAGTTCACGACGGACGTGGCGAATGCCGTGATCGGGATCCGCGAGGTCCTGATCATGTTCGACACGCCGGTGGACGAGAACGACCAGAGCGATCTCTCGGAGATCTTTTCCACGGCGGCCGAAATCGCCCCGCAACTGGAAAACGATTCCGTCCTGTTTGTCACGGCGCAGGTTCCGGTCGGCACGTGCGACAAGATCGCCGCGATCATTCGCGAGAAGAATCCGTCCGTGAAGTTCGGGATCGCCTACAGCCCGGAGAACCTGCGGCTCGGGCAGGCGATCGACCGCTTCGTCGATCCGGCGATGCCCGTGATCGGGGCGGACGACGAGCGGACGCTGGACCGCGTGGAGCAGCTGCTCGCGCCGCTGAAGGTGAACTGGGTGCGCGTGAACCTGCGCACGGCGGAGATGGCGAAGCATGCGCTGAACGCGTTCCTGGCCACGTCGGTGGCGTTTGCGAACGAGATCGGGAATCTCTGCGACGAGGTCGGCGCGGACGGCAAGCGGCTCGCGGAGGTCCTGCGGCTGGAGGAACGGGTCGGCCGGAAGGCGATGCTCTTCCCCGGCCTTGGATTTTCCGGCGGCACGCTGGCGCGGGACATGCAGACGCTTCGCGGGCTGGGCAGGCAGTACGGCCTCGATACGCTGATGCTCGACGGCATCTGGGAGTCGAACCGCATTCAGAACCGGCTGGTCGTCCGCAAGCTGAAGAAGGCGGTTGGCAAACTCGATAACGTGCCGGTGGCGGTCCTCGGGCTGACGTACAAGCCGGACACCAGCACGCTCCGCCGTTCCGTCGCGCTGGAGATCATCGGCGACCTGCTGAAGGCGGGGATGAAGGTCAGTGCGCACGATCCCATGGCCGACCGCGGCGAGGTCGCCGCCCAGACCGGCTTCAAGTTCTGCGAGGACGTGTACGAGGCGTTGAAGGGGGCGCAGGCCATGGTCCTGATTACCGGCTGGGCCGATTACCGGAAGCTGGATTTCAAGCGCGTGAAGAAGGCGATGGCGCGGCCGGTGATCATCGACGTCAACAACATGCTGGATGCGGACAAACTGGAGAGCCTGGGGTTCACCTACCTGGACATCGGGCGGGGGCGGAAAGCGTAAATCAGCGGAGGCGAACATGCGTGTTGCCATCATAGGAGCGGGACTTCAGTGCCGGCGCCGCGCGCCGGTGGTCAAGGAGACCCGGGGCTGCGAGCTCAAGGTGATCGCCAGCCTGCATCTTGACCACGCGCGGGAGATGGCCGTCAAGATGGGGTGCGAAGCCTCCGACGACTGCAAGGGGACCGTGGCGCGCTCGGATATCGACGCAGTGATCCTCTGCACGCCGCCGCACGTTCACGCCGAGCTCGGGATGGCCGCGATGAGCGCGGGCAAGCACGTCCTGTGCGAGAAACCCCTGACGCGCACCGTGGCCGAGGCCGAGGAACTGGTAAAGGTGGCGAAAGCGACGGGACGCACCCTCAAGTGCGGGTTCAACCACCGGCATCACCCGGCGATCTGGGAGGCGAAGAAGATCGTCGACAAGGGCGGGATCGGCAGGGCGCTTTTCGCGCGATGCCGGTACGGGATCTGCGGGCGTCCGGGCTACGAAAAGGAATGGCGCGCCGACCCGAAGCAGGCCGCGGGCGGGCAGTTCATCGAGCAGGGGACGCATGCGATCGACCTGTTCCGCTGGTTCATGGGCGACATCGTCGAGGCGGCGTGCATGACCGGCGTGGAGTTTTTCAAGGAGCAGATGCTGGACGACAACGGCATGGCGATCTTACGGACGAAGAGTGGGGCGATG
>CALMZY010000092.1 GCA_937870865.1 uncultured Lentisphaerota bacterium
GAGGCACATCTTTGCGAACGGCAACGCCATCAAACGGGCCTTTTCGATCGGCTTGTTGCAGTTCTCGCACACGCCGTACGTGCCCATGTCAATCCTCCGGAGCGCGTCGTCGATTTCGTACAGCACGTCCTGCTCGCTGCTCACCAGGTTGAGCGCGAATTCGCGGTCGAAATTGTCGGTGCCCTGATCGGCCATGTGGAAGCTGTAACTCGAAAGATCGCCCGACGAGTCGCGCGGAGACCGATTCAAGTTGTCGCCGGCGAGGAAGGAAATCTCGTCGACCACGCGATCGCGCACCTTCTCGAGGATCTTCTTGTACTCCTGAAGCTGGCTCTTCGTGAGAATCTTCTTGATGATAAATTTCTCCTCCTGGGGCACCTCGACTTTCGATGCCTTTACAGGACGGGAAACGCTCTTTGCGGGAACCGCAGGTTTCCGGGTTGCCGCCTTCGGGGCTTTGACCGGCTTCTTCGAGACCGCAGCCGTTTTCTTCGTAGCGCTGGACTTCTTATGCTTTGCCATTGGTCACCTTGTGTTGCCCAAACAACTGCTTATCCGGCGATCAACAATCCCTATTTCGAAAAAAGCCGCGGTTAAGTACCACACGGCATATGCAAAGTCAACCCCCGCTCCCCAAGTATTTTCAGACTTTTTCGAGATGAATCGAACAGGCATGCCCGTTCAGGTCCCACTCGCTGGCGTCGCCCGGCAAATCCGTCGAGCACGTGCTGTCCACACAGAGGGTTTCGGCCTGAATATACTCCTTGTATTCCTCCACCGCCTCGCGGACAGGATCGCCTCCGCGGTACGTGATGCGGATGCGCTGGGTCACGTCGAGGTCCGCCGTCTTCCTCATGCTCTGAACCTTGTTCACGAATTCTCTGGCAAGCCCTTCGCGCACCAGTTCCTGTGTCAGGTCGGTCTCGAGTGCGACCACGATGTTGTTTTGCGATGCCACCACAAGCCCTTCCTTCGGTTTCCGTTCGACAACAACATCTTCAGAAGTCAGGTCGAAGGTCTGGCCGTCTACCTCCACCGGGAGGGTGTTTCCATCAAGCAGACGGCTCAACGCCTCCGCATCCAGCTTTTGTATGACCGCGGCTGCTTTCTTGACGCGCGACCCCAACCGCGGCCCGAGACGGCTGAAATTGGGCTTCCCGCTGAACACGGCCAAGTCAGATTCCTTCGCGTCGAACCAGACATGTTTCACGTTCAACTCTTCGCTGATCACATCCGCGAGAACTCGAATCCGCTGCAATCGAGCCGGGTCACGACAAACGACATGAAGTCCGCGAAGCGGCTGGCGCACTTTCAAATTATGATCCGCTCTGAGCTGGCGTCCGAGGCTGACGGCCACAATGACATCGTCCATCTGCGCTTCCAGTTCGGGATCCCGCCCCCGCCCATCGCTGACCGGGAAATCGCAGAGATGCACGGACTCGGGCATGGCCGGTGTCCGCAGATTCCTGTAGATTGCCTCGCTGACGAAGGGCACGAACGGAGCCGCAATTTGCGAGAGTCTCAGGAGTACCTCGTAGAGCGTGGCATAGGCCTGCGCCTTGTCCTCATCGTCTGTGCTCTTCCAGAAGCGCCGGCGGCTTCGCCGGATGTACCAGTTGGTCAGGTCCTCGATAAATCGCACAAACGGACGGACTGCCTGCTGGAGATCGTACCCGTCCATCGCCTTCACGACGTCCGCGGTCAGGCGCTCCAGTGAACTGTGGATCCACCGATCGAGAAGGTTGGCCGACTTTGGACTTTGGACCTTCGACTTCGGACTCCATTCGTCGATCATCGCGTACGTCACGAAGAAACTGTACGAGTTCCACAACGGGATCAACAGGTGGCGCAAGGCGTTTTTGACGCCCTCTTCGGAGAAGCAGAGATTCTCCGCGCGTACCACCGGCGAGTGGATCATGTACAGGCGAAGCGCATCCGCGCCGTACGTATCCAGCATGGCTACCGGGTCCGGATAGTTTTTGAGCCGCTTGCTCATCTTGCGACCGTCCTCGGCAAGCACCAGCCCGTTGACAATCACGTTCTTGAATGCCGGCTTGTCGAAGAGAGACGTCGAAAGAACCATGAGCGTGTAGAACCAGCCGCGCGTTTGGTCCAGCCCTTCGGCGATGAAATCGGCCGGAAAATGCGCTTCGAATCGATGTTTATTCTCGAAAGGATAGTGGGACTGCGCGTACGGCATCGATCCGCTTTCAAACCAGCAGTCGAGTACTTCCGGAATGCGCTTCAACGGCGCGCCGCCCTTGGCGGACGGCACCTCGATCTTGTCCACAAAATGCTTGTGCAGATCGTCCACTTTCCGGCCCGATAGCTTCTCCAACTCGGCGACCGAACCCACGCAGACCATCTCCCCTTCCTTGTTTCGCCAGATCGGGAGCGGCGCGCCCCAGTAGCGGTTGCGGGATATCGCCCAGTCTCGCGCGCCTTCCAGCCATTTGCCGAACCGCCCGTCGCGAAGGTGATCAGGCACCCAGTTGGTGTGTTGATTGGCCGCCATGATACGCTCGCGCATCTTCTCCACGCGAACGAACCAGGTCGAGATTGCCTTGTAGATCAGCGGCTTGTCGCAGCGCCAGCAGTGCGGATAGCTGTGTTGAATCGTGCTCCGGTGAACAAGTTTCCCCTCCTCCTTCAACCGGCGCATGATGTCGCTGTCGGCTTCCTTCACCTCGCGGCCGGCGTAGTCCGGAACGGCTTTCGTGAACCGGCCTTCTTCGTCCACGGGGCAGACGGTCGGCAATCCCTCTGTCTGGCCAAGGCGATAGTCGTCTTCACCAAATCCGGGGGCGATGTGAACAATGCCTGTGCCGTCTTCCGTGGAAACAAAATCGGCCGCACAGACACGGAAAGCGCCCGCGCTCTTCCGATCCGCGAAATACGGGAACAAAGGTTCATACCGCAGGCCGACGAGAGTCGCCCCCTCCAGCTCCTCAAGAATCTCGATCTTCTCCGGTTTCTTGTAATAAACGCCAACCCGGTCCTTTGCGAGGTAGTAGACGTCTTCGCCGTCCCGTATTTTCAGGTAGCGGATGGTCGCCCCGACCGCCAGGGCGAGGTTGGACGGCAGGGTCCACGGGGTCGTCGTCCAGGCAAGCACGTATGTCCGCGGTTGGCCTTCAACGGCGAATCGGACCGTGATGGCCGGATCCTGGACCTCCTCGTAACCCTGGTTGGTCTCAAAGTTGGAAAGCGGTGTTGCGCAACGCGGGCAGTACGGGAGAATCTTGTTGCCCTCGTAGATCAGATCCTTGTCCCACAATGACTTGAAGACCCACCAGATGGACTCCATGTACGGCTTGTCCATGGTTTTGTAGTCATTGTCGAAATCCACCCAGCGACCCATGCGCGTAACGATCTGCCGCCATTCGCGCGTGTAACGTAAAACGATGCTTCGGCATTTCTCGTTGAAAACGTCGACGCCCAATTTCTCGATGTCGCGCTTGCCGCTGATCTTGAGTTCCTGCTCCATTTCGTATTCGACCGGCAGGCCATGGCAGTCCCACCCAAAACGCCGCTCGACGAAATGGCCGCGCATGGTCTGGTAGCGCGGAACGATGTCTTTGATCGTTCCGGCCAAAAGGTGGCCGTAGTGAGGAAGGCCAGTCGCGAACGGCGGGCCGTCGTAGAAGACGAACTCCGGCGAATCCTTGCGCAGTTCGAGGGATTTCTTAAACGTGTTGTGCTTCTCCCAGAACTTCAGGATATCCGCCTCAAGTTCCGGAAAACTCACCTTGTTGGAAACGGGTTCAAACATGACAGCCTTCCTTAAAATGACCGAATACAATACGCGCGCGGCCGTTTTGAAAGCAAGTGGATTGAGAGCGGGGCGGAATCCTGAAACTACGGAGCGATCTTCATGTTATTGAAATACACATCGTGGCTCTTTCCGGGACCGGCGTTTGCGTTCCAGAAATGCACAATCGCTATGCGATGATCCGGGTCGCTGATCAGCGCGCCCGTGAGTGTGTTCGTTACGCCGCCGTCTGAAATGGCGACGGAGTACTTGAGCGGCTCCGTCAAAACGAATTCGCAATGCAGGCCGTTGACCGTCATGGGAATTCCCGAATCCCGTTCCCCGCCCCCGTCGCGGACAATGTAGTTCTCGCCTCCGGCAGAATAGAACTCCCACAGGGTATTACTCGTCATGTTCTGCAGCCCCCAGCCCACCGAAGAGGTCTTGGTCTTGCTCTTGCCATTATCAAAATCGATGAGGAATCGCCGGGTGGCAACCTCGAGCGGCCCCGACGCGAATATTCGGTGAGCGTCGGCAAAGCCCTTCGAGTGGGCAAACAATCCCCAGGATTTCCCCTCTTTGTCGATCCCCCCCAGCCCGCCGGAATTGTCCGTCGAACTGCCGATGAAGAACCCTGCATTCTTTCCGCAGTGCAGCATCCAAGGACTGAATCCTCTTCCGCCCGTGGATCCGTTGATCCACATGGTGTAACGGCTTGCGTCATCCTCCGCGGAGGTGTCCCCGGGGCCAACCGCCGTACCGGCCACAGCGGATGTTGAAACCGCCGCCGCTGCAATTTCCTCTACCGGCACCAACTTGCCGTCGATCAGTTTCATAACCTTGTGTTTCTGCGGAGGCGGTGCCTGAGGCTCTTGCCGGGCCAGCTTGTAAACGGCAAATCCTGTGATCACCATGGCGGTCGCCGCCGTGATCAGGACAAGCCAGACCGATCGTCTCTTCTTCTGCGGCGCCGCAACCGTTTCCCCCGCCAGTTCCTTCTGCGCCTCGATCATATCGGTCATCAACGAGTCGTAATTCGGATATCGCACGAATGGATCTGCCGCAAGCATACGGGCAACAACGGCTGCTGTCTTTCGATGGATGTCCGGGCGGATTGTCCGCAGGTCCGGTGCCGGCTCTTTCAGACGAGCCAGCACAGTTTCCTGGATACTCTCCTTGCTGAAGGGCGGTTGTCCCGCCAACGCATGGAAGAGAGTGCAGCCCAGGCTGTAGATGTCGGCGTTCAGATTCGGCTGCTTGCCACGCACGACTTCGGGCGCAATATAGAATGGAGTGCCCCAGATTTCCCCCGGCCTTTGTACTTCGCCTTTGAACCGCGCCAACCCGAAATCCACAACCTTGGCGTTTCCCTCCCGGTCAAACAGAACATTGTCCGGCTTAAGGTCCCCATGGGCCAATCCCATGTTCGCCGCGGCGTGAAGGCCCTTGATGATGTCCATGGCCATATGAACCACGAACGACTCCTTCAACGGCCCGTGCTCCTTGATCATGCGGTCCAACCGCCCGCCATCGACCAACTCCATCACGATGTAAGGCTGGTTGTGCTTCTCGCCGAAGTTGTGGACCTGTACGACGTTCGGATTGTTGAGCGCTGCAAGAACCTGGGCTTCGCGAAGAAAGTGGCCGGTGAACTCCTCGTCGCCGCCCAGTTTCTTCGACATCACCTTCACCGCAACCGACCGCTTCAGTTTCGCGTCGAAGCCGCGAAAGACAGCGCCCATCCCGCCCTGCCCGAGTATGTCCAGCAGAATGTAGTCGCCCAACTGAGTGGGCACGGGAAACACCTTGTGGCAATGGGTGCACTCCAACGGGGTGAACGGCACAAGCCCTGCAATGTTGAGGACCGTTCCGCAGTGCATGCAGGTCGTCTCGTCAAATCCATCGAACGTTATATTGGCATCTGACGTATCGGTCATGACCTGACTTGTATTCTACCGTTTCCTGGCCTGTGGACAAGCCCCGGCCGTGAGGTAATATGAGACTCAATCCGGCGCGGGTGTGATTCAGCTATAGCGCTATCTGCAGGACATCAAAAGCAGTGGACAAGCCCCAGCCGTAAGGTAATATGAGACTCAATCCGGCGCGGGTGTAATTCAGTGGTAGAATGTCAGCTTCCCAAGCTGAACGTCACGGGTTCGATCCCCGTCACCCGCTCCAATCCTCACTTGGCGCGATTTCCGCTCTACAAGAACCGTGGAAACTATGTTTTCACGGTATCCGGTCTGTGTTACGGAGAAACCGGATGATCTTCAGGTCCTCGTAGCTGATCGTGCCGCCGAATTTGTCAAAGATGGGCTTGAGGACGGCATCTCCGCGTTCAGAAAAGGCCTGAAGGACCTGTTTCTTCTGGTCTACCGATATCCTTGTTTCAGATTCAAGTTCCACGGCGGGTCGAAGCACATAACCTGCCGCGCGGTAGTTATCCAGATGGTTCATGATGGTCTCCATCTGCACATCATACCGAGACATCAGATCCTGAATTCTTGCACCGGCGTTATAAGCATCCCCCACAAGCTGGGCTCGCATGGATGCTCGCTTCCGGTTCGCCGGCATCGGAGGTTTGGCCGCATTCTCAAAGTCTTCGGCAATGCCCTTGCTCCCGCAATACGCGCAAATGACCTTCAGGAAGTCGCTGCCGTAGCTGCGCAACTTGGCATGACCCACGCCGGATATTCTGCCCAGGCTGTGTTCGCTCTGCGGGAAGCAGGTCGCCATCTCAACCAGTGTCCGGTCTGAAAAAACAACGTACGGCGGAACACCGCTGGCATCGGCCAGCTGTTTTCGCTTGGCGCGCAGCAATTCAAAGAGAGCTTCGTCGCCCTCCACGAAGCCCTCGCGGGCTTTGCAGCGCGAGCGCTCTTCGGACAGACGTTGTACTCCCGCATCCTCCTTATCCATCCGGCCACCGGGCCGGAGGACGCGCGACAGGAAGCTCCTCGCCGGAAGGATCATGTCCTGAAGCACGGCTGGCTTGTTATTGCAGTTGTCACAGTTTCCGCAGCGGGTCGATGTCCAGTTCTCGCCGAAGTAGTTCAGCAACGGTTTCCGCCGGCATTGTCCGTCATCCTCGGCATATCGCACCATGGCGTTCATGTGTTGCTGAGCCACCCTGCGCTCATCGCCCTGCTTCTGGTCGATGAAGTACCTGAGTTTGGCAACGTCGGCATAGCTGAAGAGCAAAAGGCAGTGGGCAGCCAGTCCGTCACGGCCTGCGCGGCCGATCTCCTGATAGTAGCCCTCGATGCTCTTGGGCAGATCATGGTGAATCACAAAACGCACGTTGGGCTTGTTGATTCCCATGCCGAACGCGATCGTGGCCACCATGATCTGAACATCATCACGGATGAACGCCTCCTGATTGCGGCGGCGCATGTCATCGTCCATGCCCGCGTGATACGGCCGGGCGGAATGCCCCCGACGGGTCAGCCATTCGGCCAATTCATCGACCTGTTTGCGGGAAAAGCAATAGATGATCCCTGACTGGTTCCTGAAGCGTTTCAGAAACCGTTCGATCTGGTCCGCCGGATCTTGTTTCGGGATGACCTCAATATGGAGGTTCGGCCGGTTAAAGCTGGCGACGAACGTGTTGTTTCCCGTGAAGCCAAGGCTGGAGGTGATATCCGTACGGACTCGCTGTGTCGCCGTCGCGGTGAGCGCCAGGCACACAGCCTTTGGAAATCTTCTCCGGACGGCAGCGAGTTGCCGGTATTCCGGACGGAAATCATGTCCCCATTCCGAGATGCAGTGAGCCTCGTCAATCGTCAGACAGTCCACCTGTCGCTCCGACAGCAGTTCGAGGATATGCGGCAGCAGCAAGGTCTCCGGCGCCACCAGAAGCAGCCTGGTTTCGCCAGCGCGCACGGACTGCATGCCGGCCCTGTACGCGCCGGGTGAAAGAGAGCTGTTGAGAAAGAGAGCCGGAATGCCCAATGCGTGCATTTCCTCGACCTGATCCTACATCAGCGCAATCAGAGGCGAGATCACAACCGTCACGCCCGTGAAGATCAACCCACGGAACTGGTAGCAGAGTGATTTCCCGCCGCCGGTGGGCATGACAGCCAGCGTATCCCGTCTGTCCAGAACATGTTGGACGACTTCCCTCTGCAACGGTTTGAACGAGTCAAATCCAAAAGTTTGTTTTAGAATATGCTCAGCTACAAGCATGTTCGCTCCCGTCGTTTCCCATTTATCCGCCCATGCCGGATGAACTGGCACCAAACGCCATGAAGAAGAGGGCTGTTCGCAAAACGCAGGACAGGCCGAGGGCTTCGACATCGCTCAGCAGGATGTGGCCTTTGAACACTTGCGCTCCGCCTTTGGCCTTTTTCGAGAGCGAGAGGAAGAACCCTGCAGTCTCGGAGCTGCGCTTAAGCGAAATCAGGGTATTCGCGCCGTTGGTCTCATGGTAAATTCCGCCCTTGCCCTCGCCGGCTTCCGCGCATTTCCCTTCCAATACAGCGAGAAACTTGCTGACGTCCATGAAGTCCAGTTTGACGGTCACCTTACCCGCCCAATCGAAGGTCGCTGGCCCTTTCTGCCTGTCACCGACCACCGCGGCCGTTTTCTGATGCGCCATTTCCAGGAAGAAGCAGTCGTACCGGTCTTCGCCTTCCCGATTCAGCCGCAGTTCGAACTGGGCTGCTGAGCCGGTCCCCTTGGGATTTGCGTGATAAAAGATCAATCGCCGATTGTGGTTCTTCCTGACCTGTTCCGGATTCTGAATCTGAACGACGGTTTGTTCCATTTTGTTATCCCTCCAACGCGGGTTTGCCCGCAACCAAAGATGCTTGAACTACGAAATGCGCGAAATACGCGAAAGATGAGGTTGATTGACGAACCGCTCGTGTTCGAGTTTTGGGTGATGGCAGAAATTGACCAAAAGAACTAGCTGTTTGCCCGTTGCTTTGAGGTAGTTGATTGCCTGAGCTCTATGCTCGTCCGTCAACTGCTTGACAGCCTTGATCTCGACGATGATGTTGTCGAAACAGATGAAATCCGGTTCGTAGGTCTGCTCTAATTGTCGTCCTTTGTAGCGAAGCCCGGGGCGAGGCTTCTCGACGAATGGAATGCCTTGCTCCGTAAACTCAATTGCCAGGCATTCCTGATACACCGCTTCCAGAAAACCGTTTCCCTTCTCCTTGTATACCTCAAAGCAGGCCCCGACTATCTGGTAGCTTTCCTTTCTAAACAGTATCTCCGTTCCCATTTTCGCGCCTTTCGCGTATTTCGTAGTTTCTTTTTCTTCCATCCATCATGGCCGCTAGAACGGCGATCCGACTTCCACTTCCGCCGGCTCGTCCTGGTTGACACCCTCTTCGTCCTTCTCTGCCCCGCGACGGGGTGAGCCGACGAACTGAACCCGGGTTGCTCGAACCTTCAACTTGTAACGTTTTTCTCCGGCGGCGGTTTGCCATTGGTCGAGCTGCAACTTGCCCTCCACAATCACCGCCGAGCCCTTCGCCAGATACTTGCTGCACGCTTCGGCCTGCTTCTCCCATGCCACAATGTCCACGAAACATGTGTTCTGCGCCTCTGTACCATCCTTGGCCTTGTACTTCTCCGAAACCGCCATCCCGATGTCTGCCACGGCAACCCCGGACGGTGTCCGCCGCAATTCCGGATCACGTGTCAGATTGCCCATCAACACCACCATGTTTATCGATCCCATCGTCTCTCTCCCTTGCTTATGTTGTTTCTTCCCGAACGGCCGTTCGATCGAATGGCCCCAGGTATAGAAAGAAACGAGGCGAGACGTTTTCCGGCAAAAAACGAAGAAAAGTGAAACAAGTGCTTTTCCGGGCAAAACGGCAGGAAAAAGAAGGCGCTACGGGGTCGGCAAGCGTGCGTTACTTGCTCTTGCGGGGATTTTTGTCGCCGGGGCGGTGTTTCCCGGGGCGGGTTCTGGACGTCCCGTATTCCGCTCGCTCCTCTGCGGCCAAGGGCAAAGTCTGTCTCGTGCCATCAAATGCCCTGCCCGAAGCGTCTGATGGCTTGTCCAACGCTTGGATCGTCGACATGGCGGAGAACCACGCTCGTTCTTCGTCAAGATACTCGAACCGCGGGTCCAGGGGATGGACCAGCGGCGGGCCTGTCCGGCGCAGCAGCGACGCGGAAAGCACCTTCCCTTCGGCAAGAAACGCGTGAATCGCAAGCGCATGGGCAACCTGGCGTGGCGTTAGACGATCAACAATCCAACTTCGTACCAGTGTCGCGAGGGGCAGTGCACGGGCATTCCAGACGCAAAGCGTGCGCAACGCATGAACATTACGTCCTGTCTTTAACTCGCCCGGCACGGCGGGAGTGTCGAAGCGGCTGAACGGCGCTGTAAGCCAGCCTCCTTTATCGCCCTTCCGCAGAACAGCGAGATACCTGAGGTTCGCGGCTGTTACATCCGTAAATGGGTGAAAGAGCCGTATTTGACCTTCTCGAACAGCACCCGTCTCATAAAGCAACGCGGATCGTTTCGCCAGGAGACTGATCTCAGCCTCGTCCTGACGCAGTGCCCTGTCAATTCGCCACTCGTTCAGCCAATCGGCCAGCATCTGGCGATGATGTGCGGATGACCGGATGATTCTTACTTCAGGAAGCTTCTTCATGATCTCCCCGCGTTTGAGAGCAACGGACCCAATTCCGCCGATGTACGCGCCCATTCCCTGGCGCACACCTTGAGTTCCTGCAGAATCATCACGGTCAGAAGGCGTACCGACTCCGTGTCTTCGTCTGAAAACCGCTCTTTGATCTCATCCGCGGCTTTCACGATGAAGGCCTGATAGGATTCGCTCAAGGCGCTTTTGCGGCATCCGGCCGCCTTCTCTACCTCGGCGTGCGCCAAAGAAATACCCAGTTCCTTTGCAAGAAATACAACTCGCACACGCTGTTCCATCTTGTGAAACATCGCCCGCGCCTGGTCGGCGGCCATCCGCTCGAATTCACGCCTGGCCACTTCGTCAGACGGATCGATCGAACCCGGCAGGAGATCCCCAAGCAACAACCCCACATCGCCGGATCCATAGACAGGTGAGCCCATCGAGATCGTATTCGACGGCGCATATTCGCAGCGCAAGTGTTCTCTCGCGACATCGCGCATGAGAAGCGCGGCACCGCCTGCGAGGGCTTCAAGGTCGCCATATTCCGACCCCGGTAACCGTGCGAACAACCATTCCTTGTATTTCTTCCCCTGACGAGTGTTCCGCACAGCAAGATGAGTTTCAAAAAGATGCCACGCATCGCCGTCAAACTGGACCGAACGCCCCTCCGCCATTCCCGTCCGAAATGAATAACGGCGAAGGTAGAGAGCGAAATGCACCGCGGCGAAGTTCCTCAGTTCATCCTGAACAGGTTGAAGACACAGGGAAAGCGCGCAGCGGTTCTTCCATTCCGTCCACGACCTCTTCGCCGGGATTGGCAATCCACGCCTGCCGCGAGCGGTCGTTGCATCTACCAACGCATCCTGCGACCTATCCTGTCCCGATCCAGCCATGGGTGTATTGTTCCAATCAACACGGAGCGGAGGACCACGAGCCGAATTGCCCAATCCATATCGGTTTGTCTGCCGTGAGACGCCGAAATCGCGTCGCGCCCCACCCGAGTGGCAAGCCCTCCCCGGTTCTCGCGTGCGGGGCCAGATGCTAACGATTGCCGGCTGATTCGCAAGGATGTTCATTGCCGGTACCTGAATGAGTGTGATCTGTTGCACACTACTAGAAAGAAACGAGCGGGAGGGTTTTCCGGCAAAAAGCGAAAAAAAGGAAAGAAAAGGAAAAGAACGGGCCACGCAACTACTTGGCGCCGGTTTTACCGAAACGGGCTTGGAGTCGGCTGCGCTCCGCTTCCTTGCGCGCGCTGATTTGCATCTCCCGCACGGATTGCATTCGGCGATAGCCCGGGCAGACACGTCGCGCGCGATTACCTTTGCTCTCCGATCTCATGAAAGCAGTATACCTTCCGCCCACGAGAACCTTCCACAGGAAACTCGAATCCAGCAAGCTATTCGCTATGATCCAGGCATGATTGCGAATTGCACTCTGCAGGCTGAGGACCGTGACGCTGGTGAAAGGCTGGATGCTTTCATTCTTGCCCGCGTTCCCACGTCTTCCCGCTCGCTTGTCCTCGAGGCCATCGAGAAAAAATGGCTGTCGGTCAACGGCCGCCGGGAGAAGAAAGGCTACAAGATCAATCCCGGCGACAAGGTCGTGATCGATCGGCTTTTGGAGGCCAGCGACTGGAAGGCTGCGCCTAATGCTGAAATCAGAATATCGGTGATCCACGAGGACCCTTCCTTCCTCGTGATCGACAAGCCGCCGGGCGTGCCGGTGCATCCGCTCGAGCCTTTTGAAACGGATACCGTGGTCAACGGTCTGGTGGCGGCGTATCCCGATGTTGCAGGGATCGGCCCCGACCGTCTTTTCCCAGCGATTGTCCATCGTCTCGACACCGAAACATCCGGCGTGATGCTTGCGGCGCGCACGAAGGCGGCGTATGACGCGTTGCGGCGGCAGTTCCGCGACAAGCGGGTCAGCAAAAAGTACGTTGCGCTTGTCTGCGGCCGCCTGAGCGAAAACGCGAGCTTGGAAAACTGGCTGACTCATTCGCCGTCGGGGCCCCATCGAATGCTCGTTGCAGAACAGTCGGCCCGGAAAGCGATGATGGCCATCACGGAGTACTCGGTCCGCGAGACATTGTCTTCTCACACACTGCTCGATGTGACCATACGAACGGGCGTTACCCACCAGATTCGTTGTCAACTGGCGCACATCGAACATCCTCTGGCCGGTGACGTGCTGTACGGATCGAAAGAAGCGGACGCGGGATACGAAGGAAGACTGTTCCTGCACGCCCGCGAGATTTCGTTTGCGGACCCCGTGACCGGCACTGAGAGATGCTTCCACAGCGAATTGCCGGGAGAGCTGAGCAACCTGCTCCAGAGGCTGCGCGGCGGGAAAACAACCGGCAACGCGCCGTGACAAGTGCGTCTACTGCACTTCTATGTAGAACTCATGGCCAGAATCTGTCGGCGGCCGGCCGCGCTGTAATGACCGGCCTCGTACGCAGTCCAGCCGTCGCTCAAAGTGACTTTTTCCAGGGCACACACAGCCGGTCTTCCGTTCATGTCCCTTCTTGTGCGGTCAGGCCGACAGAAACTGTTCGCTCTCTCAAAAGACCAGCAAAGGCGTCCTCGTCTCTGGACGCTTTTTGATGATTCTGCTATTCATAGCCGTGGATCGCGCTTTCACATGTCATCAGCACGAACATCGGCCGAAACGCTCCTGGCACATCCATTCCTTGCGTACTTTGACGAGAAATCGGCCCGACGTCTTGCCGAGTCTTCTGAAATCAGGAACTACTCCGACGGCGAGCGCATCTTCATCGAGGGCGATCCGGCGGACTGCATGTACCTGGTCCTTGGCGGTTCCGTGCGGCTCACGAAAAAGGATCCCTCGGGAAAGGAACAGCTTCTGACCGTGGTGCCCAGCGGCGAATTCTTCGGCGAGTTTGGTGTGCTCGACGGAAAACCCCGCAGCGCCGGCGCCGTCGCGGCCGCGCAGGATACGGTGCTCGCCCGATTGCCGCGCGACCGGGCTGTGGAGGTTTTCAACGTGTCCGGTCAGGGCATCTTCAAGGTGGCCCTGCAAATTATCCGGAAGGTCCGGGACACCAATGATCTGTATGTCAAGGAACACGTACGGAAGGAGCGGATGACGCTGATTGGCGAGATGGCCGGCCGGATCATTCATGATCTGCGGAACCCGTTCACCGTCATCCAGCTCTGCACCCAGATGCTGCGCGACGAGATCAAGCCCGAGTCCCTCGAGAAGTGCGAACTGATTGAAGCCCAGCTCGACCGCGCGCAAAACATGGTCGAGGAATTGCTGGACTTCTCGCGAGGTATGCCGACGCTCAAGCGAAGGCCCGTCGATATCAGCGAGATCTTCACGAAATTCGAATTTCTGTTCCGGAACTACCTGTCCATCTCCCACGTCGAACTCAGCCTGAGTCCGATTTCGCGCGTTGTGGATGTGGACGAGAACAAGATCCTCCGCGTGCTGCAAAACCTTGTGAGCAACGCGATCGACGCCTTCGCCGGGAAAGGCGGCAGAATCGATATCCGCGGCGAGGACCACGGCGACAGGGTCGTCATCACTATCGCGGACAACGGCCCCGGGATTCCGGAGGCAATGCATGCCGTCATGTTCGAGCCGTTCGCCACGTTTGGGAAGAAGAAGGGCGTTGGTCTCGGCATGGCTATTGCAAAGTCCATTGCCGTCGCTCACGGCGGCGATCTGACCTTTGCCAGCAAGGTCGGTCAAGGCACAACCTTCTTCGTCGAACTTCCCGTGGGCTCTGTGTAGATCAGCGCTGAACGGTCAGGGCTTTGTTCATCTCCCCCGCCACGAACTTCATCAGCGGCTCGAGGTTCTTGATGTCCTCAATGTTGTACTCCACGAGCAGTTCCAGCGCGCGGTCGTGGCCGCGCTGATACTCGCGCCAGAGGCGGACCGCGTCCCAGCCGTCCAGCCCCCTCGTCCGCTCTGAGCGCTCGATGCGGAAATCTTTCTCGATCTTCTTCAATCCGCCCGCGAAACCGAGGCGCTTCAAGGGGAAACGAAGGTCGACGTGAACGTGATTGAAGAAGTTGTGGCGGAATCGTTGTCGGATCAGGGGCATGTCGAACTGCGCCCCGTTGAACGTGACGATCAGCGGATGCGCCTCGATCTCGTCCACCGCGTCTTCAAGGTTGATCCCGGCGATGAACGACTTGGCCTGCTGGCCGTCGCCGGTGCCGATGACGGTGATGCAGTCGTCGTCCATGAAGCCCGTGGTTTCAATGTCGACGTAGAGGGCCTTGTCCGGGAAATCGAGGAACGCGCGCCACTTGTGATTCGTCGGGAGGCACTTGTCGAAGAAGTTCCAGTCGCCGCCCTCGTAGCGCTTCATGGATTCGATCACGTCGCGGGCGCACAACGCCGTCTTCCGTCCGCGCAACTTGCCCTCGGCATGCGCGGCCATGAAGTCTGTCCAACACGTTACGCCGGAATCCCAGAGCTTGCGCTCGGTGGTTTCACCGATGCCTGGGAGATGCAGAAATGTCTTCCGCAGCATTGTTACTTCTGCGCCGACATCTGGTTGTCGTGCTTCGATTCGAACGACTTGATGGCCGCATCGTGCTCGAGCGTCAGGCCGATCTCGTCCAGGCCGCGGAGGAGATGCTCCTTCACGCCCGGATCGATCTCGAAGTGAAACGAAATCTCTTCCTCGATGTTCAGCGTAACGCGCTGCTCTTCGAGATTCACGGTCGCTTCCATGCCCTTGAAGCGGGCTGCCATCTGGAATATTTCCTCGACCTCGGCCTCCGCGAGTTCGACCGTCAGGACGCCGTTCTTGACGCAGTTGTTTTTGAAGATGTCCGCAAAGCCCTGCACCCGGGTCCCCTCCCTCGTCACCCACGGAGCGATCACGGCCTTGAAGCCGTATTGGGCGACGGCCCATACCGCGTGCTCGCGGCTGGATCCGCAGCCGAAGTTGTTTCGCGCGACGAGGATCGAGGCGCCTTTCAGGTGCGGCGCGTTCAGCGCGAACGCCGGATCCGGCTTTCCGTTCGGGAGATAGCGCCAATCGAAGAACAGCGATTCGCCGAAGCCGGTCCTCTTGATCGATTTCAGGAACTGCTTCGGGATGATCGCATCCGTATCGACGTTCGCCCTGTCCAGCGGCGCCACGATCCCACGGTGTGTTTTAAAAGCGTCCATGGCTATTTCCACCTTCTGATATCAACAAAGTGACCTTCGATGGCCGCCGCGGCGGCCATCTCCGGGCTCACCAGATGCGTACGGCCGTCCTTGCCCTGGCGCCCCTCGAAATTGCGGTTCGACGTGGCGGCGCAACGCTCCTGCGGCTTGAGCTGGTCCGTGTTCATTGCCAGGCACATGCTGCAGCCGGCGTAGCGCCACTCGGCACCCGCATCCACGAACACTTTGTCGAGACCTTCCGCCATCGCCTGCTTGCGCACCTGCGCGGACCCCGGCACGACCAGCGTCTTCACGCCCTTCGCGACCTTGCGGCCCTTCATGACGGCCGCGGCCTGGCGCAGATCTTCGATACGCCCGTTCGTGCAGCTTCCGATGAACACGACGTCGAGCTTGATGTCGGTCATCTTCATTCCGGGCTTCAGGCCCATGTAAGCCAGCGCCTGCTCGGCGTCTTTGCGGCTGTAGCCCGGCACCTTGTCGGCGTCCGGGACAACACCGGTCACGTCCACCACCATGCCCGGGCTTGTCCCCCAGGTCACCTGCGGCGCGATCTCCGATGTGTTGATCGTCAGCGTGCGGTCGAACTTCGCGTCCGGGTCGCTCGGCAGCGTCTTCCAGAACGCGATCGCCTTTTCCAGTTCCTTGCCCTTCGGCGCGAACGGCCGGTTGCCCGTCGATATATAATTGAAGGTCGTCTCGTCCGGCGCGATCATGCCGGCGCGCGCGCCGCCTTCGATGCTCATGTTGCAGATCGTCATGCGCGCTTCCATGGACAGCGCGCGGACAGCCTCGCCGGCGTACTCGAGGACGTAGCCTGTGCCGCCGGCCGTTCCGATCTGGCCGATCAGCTTCAGGATCATGTCCTTCGACGTCACGCGCGGCTGCAGCTTGCCGGTGTACTCGACCTTGAAAGTCTTCGGCTTCTTCTGGCGCAGGGTCTGCGTCGCAAGCACGTGCTCCACCTCGGACGTGCCGATGCCGAACGCGAGCGCGCCAAACGCGCCGTGCGTGGCCGTGTGCGAATCCCCGCAGACGATCGTTGTCCCCGGCAGGGTCAGGCCCAGCTCGGGGCCGATGATGTGCACGACGCCGTTCTTGTCGCTGCCCAGCCCGTAGAGCGTGACGCCGAACTCGCGGCAGTTGGTCTCCAGCGCCTCCACCGACGCCTTGGAGATGGGGTCCAGGATGACGCTCGGATCATCCGTCGGAATATTGTGGTCCATCGTGGCAAAGGTCAGGTTCGGCCGGCGGACCTTGCGGCCGGTCAGGCGGAGCCCTTCAAAAGCCTGCGCGCTCGTCACCTCGTGAACGAGCTGGCGATCGATGTACAGCAGGACAGACCCGTCCTTCATGGTTTGAACCACGTGACGGTCCCAGATTTTCTCGAAAAGTGTTTTACTCATAGCCGGGACAATATGGAGTTCCATGTTCCAAGTTTCAAGTTCCATGTTCTGAGGCTGAAAAGCCAAGTTCCAGGCCGGCTGCCGCCAACCTGGAACTTGGAACCTGCAACTTGAGACTACTACGTTTCTTCCTCGCCCCGCGCCATCACGACCTTGCCGGTGCGGACGAGTTCCACGATCTTGAACTTTTTCAAGAGCTTGATCATGGCGTCGAGCTTCTCGGTGTCGCCGGTGGTCATGAGGATCATCGACCGCTCCGTGAGGTCGACTGTCTTCGCCTTGAAGTGGTCGGCGATCTCGAGGACCTCGGAACGCTGCGCGGGGCCCACGGCCAGCTTGATCAGACCGAGTTCCTTCACGACGATGTTCTCGCCGGTGTGGTCCACGCAGTGGACCACGTCCACCAGCTTCTTCACCGCTTCGATGATCTGGTACAGGCCGGTGCTCTCGCCGCTGGCCGTGATCGTCATGCGCGAGAAATTCCCGTCCATGGACGACGATACGACGAGCGAGTCGATGTTGAAGCCGCGCCGGGCGAACACCTGGGCGATGCGCGCCAGCACGCCCGGCTTGTTCGCGACGTACACGCTCAGGGTATGGGAACTCGATCCGTTGTTCTGAGTGTTTTGCATGATGTTACCTCTTTCCCTCCGCTGACCGGGCCTGCTTCTTCGGCGGATCGATGATCATCTCCTCGATCGGCTTGCCCGCCGGGATCATCGGGAACACGTTGTCCTCCTTGATCACCTCGGCGTTGATGATGCACGGGCCGTCGTTGTACTCCAGCGCGCGCGTCAGGATCTTGCGCACGTCGGCCGGCCTCTTCAGGTGCAGCCCGAGCGCGCCGTACGCGTCCGCGATCTCGGCGAAGTCCGGGTTGCCCTCCAGGTTCACGCCGCTCTTGCGGTCGTCGTAGAACAGTTCCTGCCACTGCCGCACCATTCCGAGGTAGCGGTTGTTCATCACGATCGCCTTGATCGGCAGCTTGTGGTTGCAGGCCGTCGCCAGCTCGCACATCGTCATCTGGAAGCCTCCGTCGCCGGAGATCGACAC
>CALMZY010000093.1 GCA_937870865.1 uncultured Lentisphaerota bacterium
CTCGGCGGTGAATGCGCGGCTCGTATCCCCCGGCCTCCTGGAAAGCGCGGAGGTCGTAGCCTCCGACCCGGACGGCGACCCGCTGACCTACGCGTGGGTTTTGAGGCAGGAGATCAAGGGCAGCGGCGACGACGGGCAGCTGCCGGCGGAGTATGGCGACGTCGGCGACTCGGTCCCGACGCAATCGGTGTCGAAGATCACGTTCATGATCCCGCGCGAGGCGGGGCCGTACCGGCTGTTCGTTTACGTGCGCGACGGCAAAGGCCACGTGACGAGCGCGAATCTGCCGTTCCTGGTGGAGGCGGTGAGAGCTCCGGTCGCGACGAAGCCCGCCGAGGTCGTGCAGCCGCCGGACCATACGGAACCCGGGACCCTGCCGGAGGAGCCGGAGTCCGGCGCGGTCGTCATCGGCAAGCCGACGCACGTTGCGATTGAGAAGACCGGGGTCGGCGGCGGCTGGCAGCTGCTGGTGGAAGGCGACCCGTATTTCGTCAAGGGCGCCGGCGGCCGGAAGTACATGGCCGAACTCAAGGCGGCGGGAGCGAACACCATTCGCACCTGGAGCACCGATTTCGCCACCCCTGTGCTGGACGAGGCGCACAAGCACGGGCTGAAGGTGTGCCTGGGCCTGTGGATGAAGCAGGAGCGCCACAAGTTCAACTACTCCGACCGCGACGCCGTGGCATCCCAGCTCCAGAAACTGCGGAGCGCCGTGCGGCGATACCGGAACCATCCCGCCCTGCTGATGTGGTGCTGCGGCATCGAGGTGGAGTCGGGCGCCGGCACGAACGTGGCCGTGTACAAGGCCATCAACGAGGTCGCGCGCATGGTCCACGAGGAGGACACGCATCACCCCACGACCACCGCGTTTGCCGACCTGGGCTACAACAACGTCAAAGCCGCGCTCGCCGCGCAGTACTGCCCCGAACTCGATATCTTCGGCGTGAACACGTACGGCGGCCTCGCCACGATGGCCGACCGCCTGCGAAACATGGGCTGGACCCGGCCCTACATGATCATGGAATTCGGCCCGAAGGGGCAGTGGGAGTCGCCCCGGACGCTGTGGGATGCCGAGGTGGAGCAGATGCCCGCGGACAAGGCCGCCTTCTACCTGGAATCCTACAACAAGAGCATCAGCAGCCAGGAGAACTGGTGCCTGGGCTCGTACGTGTTCAGCTGGGACTACAAGTTCGAATGCACGCCCACCTGGTACAGCATGCACCTGGCCGACGGCTTGCGCATGAACCCGTGCGACACGATGTGGCGCGCCTGGGGCGGCAAGGATCCGACCAACCGCTGCCCGTTGATCGCCTGGGTGGGGTCTTCGCTGGACCGGAAAAAAGTCGGCCCGAACAAGCCCTTTAGCCTCGACGTCGATGCCTCGGACCCGGACGGCGACACGCTCCGGTACCAGTGGATCCTCATGGCGGAGATCAAGAGGAAGGCGCCCGACGGCTCGAAGGTCACCGACCTGAAGCCGATCGGCGGGCGGATCACGGGCGACACGACGAGCAAGGCAAAGATCCAGACTCCGTCGGAAACAGGCGCGTATCGAGTGTTCATTTACGTGTACGACGGCCGCGGGAACGCGAGCAGCGCGAACATGCCGTTCTACGTGGAGCCCATCAGCCCGCCGGGGTCCAAGGGGACGAACGCTGTGGTCCTCCCGGCGATCCGGGACCGTTGAAAAACGATGGCGGGGGATGACGGGGCCCGCCTTACCCAATACCGTCCGGCTGGGTATCTTGCTCCCGGAGGACGTTCCTTTGCGCGCCCACGTCATTATTGTGTCTTGCGCCGCAGCCGCCGGTTTCCTGGCGCCGTTTCAGGTGCCGGCCGCGACCCGCTACGACGGCGACGGCGTCCTCAGCGGCAGGACGGAGGTTGTCCGGTGGTGCATCAACCGGGCCCGCTACGCCCCGGAAATGGAAGCCGACCGGCTCAAGCTGACGAACTCCACGGCCGGCGGCCACCCGGACTACGACGCCTGCGAGGACACGGACGGGACCAACGACTTCGGCACGACGGTTGCCCAGTGGGCCCCGTGGGTCGTGTCCAAGCCGCCTCTCGCGCCCTGCTCGAATCTCGTTCGCACGGCGCAGAACCATTCCAAGGACATGGCGGAGACAGGCGTGTTTTCCCACTACAGCCCGTCCGCAAACTACTATCCCTTGAACAGCACGCCGTACGAGCGAATGACCAACGAGCACTACAGTTGGAATGCGGCTGGGGAGAACATCGCGTCGGGCACGACAGGGGGATACACGCCCCTGGATATTCACTCGAACCTTTTTGAAGACGCCGGGATTGCAAACCGCGGACACCGGCAGATCATCCTCGACTACAAGTACGAGTTTCGCGAGATCGGCGTCGGCTTCGCGGCGGGCGGGGGGTGGGACTACTACACCGAGGATTTCGCCAAGAGGGCCAGCAACCATTTCTTCACCTGCACGCTCTTTCATGATGCCAACACGAATGGTGTGTATGACGAGGGCGAGGGCGTCGGCGGGGTGCAGGTTCATCTGTGGAGCGGGACGTCCGAGGCGCTGTGGTACGACGAGTCGCAGGCGAGCGGCAGTTTCGCGATACCCATCAACGATCTGCCGGATGGCGGCGAAATCGACGTGGAGCTTGTGAACACCAACGCCGTGACGAAACGGCTCACTCTGCCCCTCGGATACAACACGCTGGGCGAAATCGAGCTCACCAACAACGAGGCCTGGGTGTTCGGCAGCTTCGTTCAGCCCCGGGGCCTCACCAACGTCGGGTTCCGCAACGTGTCCCCGCGCGTCGAGGCCGATAT
>CALMZY010000094.1 GCA_937870865.1 uncultured Lentisphaerota bacterium
CCGATCAACGTGATCGACGGCGATATGCGCGAGACGGAAGAGGACCTTGAGATCAAGACGCCCGGCCTGCCGCTGACGTTCAACCGCTCGTACAACAGCCGGCTGGAAGGCACCAACGCCCTCGGCCCGTGCTGGACACATACATACGATTGGCGGCTGTATGATGACTTCACGAACACGTTCTACGGAACGAACACGGTCCCTGTGACCAACGTCTGGAAACAACTCCGGGTGAGTTCCGGCAACCTGTTCACCTTCCAGCGCAACACCAACGGGACGTATACCAGTCCCCGCGACAACAACTACCAGCTTGTCACGAACGTGGGCGGATACCGCGTGACCATCCCGAACCAGGCGACGTACGATTTCGACAGCAACGGCATGCTCCAGGTCATCGGCGATTCCTTCAATAATCAAATCACGCTGTCTTACACGAATTCCGGCTCGGCCACGGTGCTGGCGCGCGCGGAACACAGCGGCGGCAAGGCGCTGGAGTTCCTGTACACGAGCAACCTTCTGACCGAAGTCAGAACGCCCTCGACCAACCTGAGCGTCCTGTTCTCCTATAACTCTGCCGGTGAGCTGACCGGCACCGTGAAACGCCTTGCCCAGGAGGAGCTGAGCACAAAGTACGCCTACGATGCCGGCACCCACAGCCTGACGCAGCGCGTGGATGCGGCCGGGCGAATTGCGGCGTGGGAGTACGACGGCGGGAGAGGCACGCGCTCATACAACTCAGGCACCGGTACGTGGAGCGACACATCGGTGGCCTACGATACGAATCTGCACGTTTCCACGGTGACCTACAACCGGGACGGCTCGAACATTGTGTATGAATATCGCTACCACCCCGTCCTTCAGCGCGTGAGCGCCATTTACGGGCCGAACTCCACCAACATGGTGGACTGGAAGGGCACCGAGTACACCCTCGACGACTACGGCAACACGACAGAGGAGCTTGAAGCCGACTGGAGCGTCATGGAATGGGCCAAGACCCGCACGGGCTATGACGTCCAGCACCACGTGACGAACCGCGCCTACGGCTACATCGCCGAGCCCAGCAATTTCTGGGTCTATGCGTGGGATACCACGAACCAGACGCTGACCTGCGTGACCGATCCCGAAGGCCGGCAGGTGCGCTATGAGTACACCAACGGGCTTGTGACGGCGGAGAAGCTGGTCTACGCCACGAACGTAACCTTCGATACGACATACTCTTACGACACGAACGGCTACCTTGCCGCGGTGACGAACGCGAACGGACACTGGGTGCAATACGTTCATGGCGGCTGCTGCCCCGACGAGATTACTCCGCAAGACGGGCCGAGCATGGAGCTGGAGTACGACGATCTGCGGCATCTGAAATACATTCGGATGCCCGGAGAAACGGGCACCCGGGTAACAACCTTCAACCCCGACGAACTGGGCCGCGTCCGTTCCATCGTGTACCCCGACGCGCTGAGCGAAAGCTTCGCCTACGACGGCTTGGGCAATCTGCTGACCAACGTGGACCGGGCCGGGCGCACCACGCGCTACGCGTACGGCATCGAGAGCAAGCCCCTGTCGATCTCGCGGATACTTGGGGCCACGCAGGAAGTCACCGTCGCGTTCTCCTACGACTCCCTGATGAACCTGACGCGGATCACCGACCCGCTGGGGCGGACGGTCAAATCCTACGTCCTGGACAATGAAGACCGGCCGGTCCAGATCATGAACGTGGACAGCCAGCAGATGACGGTTGTCTACGGTCTTGGCGACAAGGTAAAGACGGTCACGCGGTTCGACGGGACGCAGGTAACCAACACGTACGACAAGGACGGCAGGCTCTGGATGACAGCCTTCCCCGGCACGACCAATACCTTCGCGTATTATCGGAACGACCTGCTGAAGACCGTCGCGAACGAGGCCGGGATCATCTCCAACACGTACGACACCGTCAACCGGCTTACCAGCGTCACGCAGTGCGCGCCCAGCGGCAATGTCAGCTACACGTATCTCCCGGCCGGCAACGTTTCCAGTGTCGTCAGCCTCGCCGGCACGACAATCTATGCGTACGACGCTGCCGAACGAGTCTCAAGCGTCCAGGGTCAAGCGTCCAGTTTCCTCTTCGCCTACAACACCAACAACGGCCTGATGTCCTCCATGACCTATCCCAACGGCGTCCAGTGCGCCTACCAGTACGATGTCATGGACCGGATCACGGGGATAACTTGGACTGGCCCCCAGACCAACGTGCTGAAGAGCTTCCAGTATGGCTTCAACAACGCCGACCTGATCACCAACATCGTGTTTGAGTCGGGAGAGCAGGCGCAATATACTTACGACGGGTTGGACCGGTTGACGGGGGAAATCTCCGGCAGCTCCGTGGTCAGTTACACCTATGACTTGGCCGGGAATCGGCAGACGAAGACATTGGATGGGATGACGGTGAGCTACAGCTACGGCACAGGCGACCGGCTGACGAACTGGGTTGTGAGCGGGACGCCCAAGGGCAAGATTGACGTGTTCGGCTATTCCTCGGAAACCGTCGGCACGAACGATCTTTTCGGGGAGCGGACCGTCAATGGCCGGACGGCCAGCGTTTCCGGGACCAATTTCTGTGTGCATGGGCTGGCGATGGAAGCCGGGACTCAGCAACTGATCGTTGCGGCCATCGGAGATGAGGCCGG
>CALMZY010000095.1 GCA_937870865.1 uncultured Lentisphaerota bacterium
CGAACTCGAACAGAAAAGCGGACGCAAAGTCGTCACCAGCGAAAACTACCTCTCCCTCGCCCAATCGACGAAGAAGGTGCACTCGTTGACCGCCTCCAACAAGCGCCGCAAGAAAGCCTGACGCCGTAATCGCGGTTTTCTCTTGCATCACACCGCTTCTCGCGTAAGTTGTCGCGCCTGTAAAAGGAGTCCCATGGCCGGCGAATATGTATTCAACTTGATGCGGGTGACCAAGCAGTACGACAAGGTCACGGTCCTCGACGACGTGAGCCTCGCGTTCTTCTTTGGCGCCAAGATCGGCGTGATCGGCGGAAACGGCTCCGGCAAGTCGTCGATCCTCCGCATCCTCGCCGGCATCGACAAGGAGTTCATGGGCGAGGCGCTGATCGCGAAGAACATGAAGATCGGCTACCTGCCGCAGGAGCCGCAGCTCGATCCGACGAAAGACGTCGCCGGCAACGTCGAGGAGGGCGTCGCCGAGGCGAAGCGGGTCCTCGCGCGCTACGACGAGATCTGCGAGAAGCTCAGCCAGAAGCTGCCGCAGGCGGAAACCGACAAGCTGAACGACGAGCTCGGACGCCTGCAGGACACGATCGACACGCACGAACTCTGGGAACTGGATCATCAGCTCGAAATGGCCATGGAAGCGCTCCGCCTTCCCCCGCCGGACGCGCCGGTGGCGAAGCTTTCCGGCGGCGAGAAACGCCGCGTCGCGCTCTGCCGCCTGCTGATTTCGAATCCCGACGTGCTCCTGCTCGACGAGCCGACGAACCATCTCGACGCGGAGTCCGTCGCGTGGCTGGAGACGTATCTGAAGAAGTTCGCAGGCACGCTGGTCGTCGTCACGCACGACCGCTACTTCCTGAACAACGTGACGGAGTGGATCCTCGAACTCGAGGGCGGACACACGTATCCGTACAAAGGCAACTACGAGGCATGGCTGACCCAGAAGCAGGCGCAGCTCGACGTCGAAAGCAAGCAGGCCGCGTCGCGCCGGAAACTGCTCGATCAGGAACTGCAGTGGGTCCGGCTGAATCCCGCGGGGCGGCAGGTGAAGAACAAGGCGCGCTTGAAACGCTACGAGGAACTCGCGAGTCAGCAGGTCGACACGCGCGAGGACACGCTGGAAATCCAGATCCCGCCGGGCCAGCGTCTCGGCGATCTCGTGGTGCGCGCGGAGGATCTCAGCAAGGCGTTCGGCGACCGGCTGATCATGGAGAACGTGAACTTCGACCTGCCGCGCGGCGGCATCGTCGGCGTGATCGGCGCGAACGGCGCGGGCAAGACCACTCTCTTCAAGATGATCATCGGACAGGAGAAAGCGACGTCCGGCCGGCTGAGCGTCGGCCCGACCGTGCAAGCCTCGCACGTGGACCAGTTCCGCGACGAACTGGACCCGAAGAAGACCGTGTATGAAGAGATTTCCGGCGGCGCCGAATTCCTGGATTTGGGCGGCAAGCCGATGAACAGCCGCGCGTATTGCGGCCGGTTCAACTTCCGCGGCACGGACCAGCAGAAGAAGGTCGGCCAGCTCTCGGGCGGCGAACGCAACCGCGTACACCTCGCCAAGCTCCTCCGCCGCGGCGGCAACCTGCTGTTGCTCGACGAACCGACGAACGATCTCGACGTCAACACCCTGCGCGCGCTCGAGGAAGGCCTGTCGAATTTCGGCGGCTGCGCCGTCGTCGTCAGCCACGACCGCTGGTTCCTGGACCGCATCGCCACGCACATCCTCGCGTTCGAAGGAGACAGCAAGGTGACGTGGTTCGAGGGGAATTACGAGGCGTACCACGAACAACGGCGCAAGTTACTGGGCGACAAAGCCGACGAGCCGCACAGAATCAAATTCCGGCCCGTGAGGCACGGCTGAAGCAATGTCTAATGACGAAGCACGAATGACGAATGAATGTCGAATGACCCAATGACGATTCTGAGCCGCTCATCATTCGGGCTTGGTCATTCTTTCGTCATTAGGCCTTAGTCATTCGTCATTACTCGCCAATGATCTTCACCAGCACGCGTTTCCTCCGCATGCCGTCGAACTCGCCGTAGAAGATCTGCTCCCACGGTCCGAAGTCCAGATCACCATTCGTGACGGCCACGACCACCTCGCGGCCCATGACCTGGCGCTTGAGATGCGCGTCCCCGTTGTCCTCGGCGCCGTTGTGGGCGTATTGCGAATGCGGCTTCTCGGGCGCGAGTTTCTCGAGCCACTTCTCGAAATCGGAGTGCAGGCCGCGCTCGTCGTCGTTGATGAAGACGCTGGCCGTGATGTGCATCGCGTTGACGAGGCACAAGCCCTCGCGGATGCCGCTCGCGCGCAGGCACTCGCGCACTTCCTCCGTGATGTTGACATAGGCACGTCGGGTCTGCGTGTTGAACCAGAGTTCCTTGCGGTAGGATTTCATGATCTCGCCTCCGTTCGAATCATCTGTAATTTAACCACAGAGACCACGAAGACACGGAGAAGAATCTTCACCGCGAATGGCGCGGATACTCGCGGATCAAACCATCCGCGATATCAGCGGAATCCGCGGTCACCGTCTTTCGTGCATTTCGTGGTTCCACTGTACGTTGATGCGCGGTTACACTTCGCGCATGAAGGGCGTACCGCTCAAGACCGGGCTCAAGATCATCTACTGGAACATCGTCATCGCGGTGACGGTCGTCTGCCTCGCCGGCGTGGCGTACGTGCGGCGGATTCACCAGTATGACGAGATGATCATCGAGACCGGGCGGGAGTACGGGGTGGACCCGCGGCTCGTTTCCTCGCTGATCTGGCAGGAAAGCCGGTTCAAGCCCGACTGCGTCGGCACGCATCAGGAGGTCGGCCTGATGCAGGTGACCGAAACGGCCGGCAAGGAATGGGCGAAGAGCCGGAAAGTGGCGTCGTTCACGCGCGAATCGTTGTTCAATCCGGCGACCAACATCCAGGCCGGGACCTGGTACCTCGCGCGCGCGATCCAGCGCTGGTCGGACCATCCCGATCCCCTTCCCTTCGCGCTGGCCGAGTACAATGCCGGACGCGCGAATGCCCAGCGATGGGCCGCGATCAGCGGGCCGGGCGGCAGGAAGTTCTGGGAAGGCATCACGTATCCCACGACCAAAAAGTACGTGAAGGATATCTTGAGGCGGTACCGGGGACGGGTGTGATCGATCCTCCTCGTCCTCGTTCTCGTCGTCGTCCTCGATCTTCATCCGCGATGACGAAGACGATTCCCGGCTACCGCGGCTGAACGGAGACCGTGTCCCGCTTCTTCTTGTCCGGCGGGTTTTCCTGCTTCACGCCCACACCCAGTTTCGCCACGCCGATCTTCTTGGCGGCATCCATGACGGTGACCACAGACTGGAACGGCACATCGCCGTCGGCGTGAATGACCACCGGCTGGTTCTCGACATCGAGGAGGACTGCCCGCAACGCCGATTCCACAGAATCCGCAGGGACGGTCTGCCCGTTCACCGCGATCGACCCGTTCTTGTCGATTTCAACATCGATCATGTTCGGCTCGTCGGCGGCCTTTTCCGCGGACGCGGCCTTCGGCAGATTGACCTTGAGCTGGGATTTCACGAGGAAGGGAGTCATCACCATGAAGATGATCAGCAAGACCAGCGCGACATCGATAAACGGGATCATGTTGATCTCGGCGATGAGCTTGTACTTGCCTTTGCCCTGTCCGACGTTCACCGGAACGACTCCTGGCCGGCGCTCAGCCGTTCGATCAGTTCGTAGGCCGCCAGATCGATCTCCTCGGCGACTTTCTGAACCTTGTGGATGAAGTAGTTGAACGCCATGACGGCCGGGATGGCGACCACGAGGCCGAAGGCGGTCGTGATCAGCGCTTCCGCGATACCCGCCGAAACCACCTCCGGGCCGCCGCCCACGTTGACGGAAATGTCATGGAACGCCTTGATGATGCCGATGACCGTGCCGAGAAGTCCGACGAACGGCGCGGTGCCGGCGATCGTGCCGAGAATCGGCACGTACTTCTCGAGCAGCCGCACCTGACCCTGCAAGCCGTGCTGGAGAGCCCGCTCCCGGGCGTCGCGCCCGCCGGTCGCCAGCAGGATTTCCGCCGCCACGGCCGCCACCGGCTTGCGGAACTGGTCACAGTAGCTCAGCGCCCGCGTCGCGCCCTGCTCCTCGAGCACCTTGATCAGGTTGGCCATGAACAGCCGGGCGTTGAGCGCGGCGTTCCTGAGCGTCACGATCCGGTCGCACATGATCGTGACGGAGATGATGGAGAACACGGTCAGCACGCTGAGCACGGGCCAGCCGTTGATAATCATGTCTCGAAGTGTAAAACCGCCCATCGGAAAAGCCTCCGTTACCTAACGTTCCAGCATTGTTTCAAGCGACATCCCGAAATTGCAGGTCGTATAAATACTTGTACAAGCCGCCGCGCGCGAGCAATTCCTGATGCGTTCCCCTCTCGACGATGGCGCCCTTGTCCAGCACCAGGATCAGGTTCGCGTGCATGATCGTGGACAGCCGGTGCGCGATCGCGAAGACCGTCCGGCCCGCCATCAGCTCGTCCAGCGCCGCCTGGACCTGCCGCTCCGACTCCGTGTCCAGCGCGCTGGTCGCTTCATCGAGAATGAGGATCGGCGGGTTGCGCAGCAGCGCCCGCGCGATCGCCAGCCGCTGGCACTGGCCGCCGGAAAGCCGCAGCCCGCGCTCGCCGATGACCGTTTCGTAGCCCTGCGGCAGCTGCTCGATGAAGTCGTGCGCGTGCGCGCGCCGGGCCGCCTCGACGATCGCGTCCCGCGACGCCTCGGGATGCCCGTACGCGATATTATTGGCCACGGTGTCGTTGAAGAGAATGGTTTCCTGAGTGACGATGCCGATCTGCCGCCGGAGCGATTTCAGCGTCAGCGACCGGGCGTCCCTGCCGTTGATCAGCACGCGGCCGGACTGCACGTCGAAGAACCGCGGGAGAAGGTTCACGAGCGTCGTCTTGCCGGAGCCGGAACTTCCCACGAACGCGACGCATTGTCCGGCCTCGACCTGGAAGCTGACATCGGCGAGCACGGGTTCCTCTCCATAGGAGAAAGAGACGCGGTCGAACTCGATCCGGCGGATGGGCTCGCCGAACTCCACGGCGCCCTCGCCATCCTCCACCCGGGGAGCGTCTTTCAGCTCGAAGATCCGGTCCGCCGCGCCGGAGCCCTGCTGGATGGCCATGTGCAGCTTGCTGATCTTCTTGACGGGCTGGTACATCATCACCAGCGCGGCGCCGAACGTGAAAAACTGGTCCTGCGTCATCCCCGCCCAGCGCGCATAAAGAAGCGCCAGCGCCAACCCGGCGAAGGAGATGGTCACCACGATCGGATCGATCGCGGCGCTCGCCCGCGTCACTTTCATCACGCGGCTGAACACCGCCCCCGCCTGCCCGGCAAACCGGCTCGACTCCTTCTCCTCCATGCCGTAGGCCTTCACGATCTTCGCGCCCGTGATGGTTTCCTGCAACGTCGACGTGAGGTCACCGAGTTTCTGCTGGCCCTCGCGCGCGAAGCGCCGCACGCGCCGGCCGAACAGCGCGACCGGGAGAATGCAGATCGGGAACAGGACGAGGCTGAGCGTCGCGAGTTTTGCGTCGAGCCAGAAAAGGTAGCCGACCGTGGCGACCAGCACAAACGGCTCCCGGACCAGGTCGATCATCACGGTGGAAACCGCGCGTTCCACCTGCAGGGTGTCGTTGGTCGTCCGTGAAATCAGTTCGCCGGTCCGGCTCTGGCTGAAGTAGATCATCGGCAGGCGGTGAATGTGAGCGAATAGCTCCGTCCGCAGGTCCATCACCACGCGGTTCCCGACCCACGCCACGTAGTACGTGCTCAGGTAGTTCCCGAGTCCGAGCAGCAATCCAAAGAGCGGGAGCAGGAGCGAGCTCGCGACGATCACGGCCCACGACAGGCTCTGCGGATCGAAGACCGCCGCGAGCGTCTTCTTCAGCGAGAGCAGAAGGCCGACCGTCGAGCCGCCGCAGAGGATGCCGAACACCGCGCCCAGGATCAGACGGGTGGTGTACGGCTGAATGTAGCGGATCAGCCGGCGATAGGTCCCCCAATCCTGGGAGGCCGATGTCTTCGCGTTTGTTTCGGGCTCGCTCATGCTTCACGCGCTTCCAGGAAACGTTGCGCCTCCAGGGCCGCCATGCAGCCGGAACCCGCCGCCGTGATCGCCTGCCGATACGCCGGGTCCTGGACATCGCCCGCGGCGAAGACGCCCGGAATGTTCGTGCGGGTGCGGTCGGCCTTGATGTAGCCCACGGCGTCCAGATCGATCTGCCCTTTGAACGGATCCGTGTTCGGCTTGTGGCCGATCGCCGCGAACAGCGCCTTGACCGCCAGCTCCGAGACCGCGCCGGTCTTCACATTTTTCAGGCGCAGGCCGGTGACATCGTTCTTCGCCACATCCAGAACTTCCTCGACCACCGAGTTCCACATCACTTCGATCTTCGGATGCTTCATCACGCGGTCCGCCATGATCCTGGAGGCGCGGAACTGGTCGCGCCGGTGGATCACGTACACCTTGGAGGCAAACCGCGTCAGGAACAGGGCCTCCTCCATCGCCGTGTCGCCGCCGCCGGCGACCGCGACCGGCACGTTACGGAAGAACGCCCCGTCGCACGTCGCGCACGCGGACACGCCGCGGCCGATCAGCTTCTGCTCGGACTCCAGCCCGAGATATTTCGCCGTCGCGCCCGTCGCGATGATCACCGTTTCGGCCTCGTGCGTGCTGCCGTCATCCAGCGAAACCTTCAGCGGCCGGCCGCGGAAATCGACCGATGCGACGCTCGCGGAGACGAACCGCGTCCCGAACCGCGTCGCCTGTTTTCTCATCTCGTCCATCAGCTCGGGCCCCATGATGCCTTTCGAGAACCCCGGATAGTTCTCGATTTCGGTGGTCGAGACCAGCTGGCCGCCGGGCTGCAAGCCCTCCACGACGACGGGGGCCAGGTTCGCACGCGCGGTGTAAATGGCCGCGGTCAACCCCGCCACGCCCGTCCCCAAGATCAGCACTTTTTCCATGATTCGAAAACCTCGTTCGTCGACCCGCACCACAAAGCCTGCGTTCTTATACCAAATGGGTTCCGAGCTTCATATCACAACGCGGTCGCCACCCGCAACCTCAAGAGGTGAAACCACGAAACACACAAAAGACGCGAAAATTAACGGAAGGAATGAACGCAAAGGCGCCAAGGACGCAAAGAGGCGCAAAGGGGAGGCCACCTCTTTCGTGTGTTTCGCGTGTTTCGTGGTTGAAACTCCTGCTTGATGCGGCGGGCGTTTGGATTCAAGGCCCTAATTGACGGTCGGAGTTCGAGCGTCTATTCTGCCCGCACCAACTCAAAGGAAACGGCGACATGACACAAGTCGATATGCTCAAGGACATGTTCCACAAGCAGGAGCTTCTCAACGCGCGGATCGGCGTGAACTGCGCCGCGATGAACGACGAACAGCGCCAGCAGTGGATTCTCAACTACTGCCGCGCGATGACCCAGGAGATCGCCGAACTGACCGACAGCGTCCCGTGGAAGTGGTGGGCGAAGTATCAGAAGTTCGACACGCAGAACGCGCGCGTGGAGGTCGTGGACCTGTTTCATTTCCTGATGTCCGCGGCGATGGTCCTCGGAATGTCCGCGGAGGACGTCTACAACGCGTACATGGAGAAGAACAAGGTCAACTTCCAGAGGCAGGACTCCGGCTACCACGTCAAGGACGAGAACGACAGCCGGCACATCTGAATCATGGCGCGGATTCCTGCGCCTCCCGGTAACGGCCGGCCAGGAAGAGTTGGATTCGACGGTCCAGCCTCGCGCGCCTGTCGGCGGCGGCTTTCGGATCCGCGGGAGGATCGGCGGCCAGCGCTTGCCGCTCCCTGTAAATCGCCGCCGGAATCCTCAACCCCGCCCCGCCATCCGAGGGCACTCCTTTCAACCGGGCCGCGTAGCTCTCCGTCATCTCGAGATATTGGTAACCGTAGTCCAGCGCCGGCTCGAGAGTGGCCCCCTCGCCGAAATCGTTCCACGTGGCGATCTGCACGAACGAGGCATCGTTGGACAGCGCCTTTTCCCACGACCGCGCGTAAAACGCGCCGTCCTCGCGCGGAGTAACGAATGGACCGTCGCCCCACCCCCACACGCCGGTGTTGTCGAACCCGGGGTAAACGAGGCTCGTCACGAATTGGATCCGGCCGGCGCGCCGCCTTTGCGCCGCCTCGTTGTAAAAGCGATCGAGCGCCTCGCCGTTCACGTCAAGCCACGGGTACACGTTGTCGCTCACGTCCCAGTACGACTCGCGGATGTGCGCGTGATAATCATGGATGAAGCAGATCGGGTGCTTCTTCCGCACCTCCGACAGGATCTCGGCGTACTCCGCCGCCGAAAAGCCGTCGGCCTTCGGTTTGACGGTGTCCGCCGGCTCGCTCCAGCTGAAGTTGATCACGACCGGCCTGCCGTCGATGCGAAGATACGCCGGGTGCTTCCCGTGAGTCTCGATGATGTAGTTCAGATTGCTGATCGCGTTCCGCACAGCGTCCGCGCGGGTCTGCACCTTGTAGTGGTAGCCGAACATGGCCTTGTCTTCGAAGCACACGCACATCTTGAAGCCGACGCGCGCGGCCATGTCCAGCAGCGGGCCGAAGCCCTTCTCCTCTTCGGACGGAATGCCGTACCAGTCGATGAAGAACCCGTCGATCCTGGCCGCGATCGCCGTCAGCATGTGGTACTCGAACACCTCGGGCCGCGAGGAATCGTACGGGCCGATGAGCGGGTAGTAGACCGAGGCGATGTCGCGGCGGCCGTTGGCCAGCACGCGTTCCGGATCATGCTGCGGGCCGTTCCCCTTCCACTCCCAGTTCCGCCAGCTCCCGCCGACGTCCGGCGTCTTGAACCAGTTGAAGTAGTGGACGAAGACGATCCGATCCGACGACCGGAAATCGGACGAAGGCGCCGGCCCCGGGCCCGCCGACCGGCAGCCCGCGGCCGCCAGGGCGCACAGAACCGCAGGGACGGCAATGAAGCGGCGCATCATGGTTTCACCCATACCTTACTTTCCCGCCGTTGCCAACCCCGTACGGCGCGCGTAATTCGTTCTTGGGTTTTCCGGGCGGGCCTGTTAAACGGACATCCCCGGTGCGCGCCGGGTTTGACGGCCGCGCATCCCTGAGGAATAGTGAACGGTGGAAACAAGCAAGACAACAAGCCTTGATCACCTCGGCGTCGGCCGGTCCGCCCGCATCGTGCAGATGGACCTGAGGCCGATGGAAGCCCAGCGCCTGATGGAAATGGGCCTGACCGTGGGCACGCGGGTGACCCTTGTGCGCCGCGCCCCCCTGCGGTATCCGATCATCATCCAGGCCAGGGGATCGCACCTCACGCTCCGCAAGGCGGTCGCCCGGTCGATCCGCATCCAGCTTACAGGCCCGTGAAATGAACGAAACGAACAGCCTTTACATCGCGATCGCCGGAAATCCCAACAGCGGGAAGTCGACGCTCTTCAACGAGCTGACCGGCCTGCGCCAGAAGGTGGCCAACTATCCGGGCAAGACGGTCGAGAAGCACGTGGGCGTCCTGCAGGACGATCCGGACGGGAATATCCGGGTGATCGACCTGCCGGGAACGTACTCCCTCAACCCGCACTCGCCCGACGAGGAGATCGCCCACGATGTGCTGATGGGCTGGAGCGACGACACGCCGCGGCCGGGCCTGATCGTCGCAGTCGTGGACGCCAGCAATCTCGAGAGAAATCTCTTTCTCGTCACCCAGTTGCTCAGCCTTGGCATCCCCGTGGTCGTGGCGCTGAACATGATGGATGCGTGCCGCGCATCCGGCATCGAAATCGACGTCGTCAAGCTGGAGCAGCGACTCGGTGTGCCCGTGGTTCCGACCGTCGGCAGCCGCCGTGAAGGCACCGCCGAACTGAAAGCTCGAATCCTGAGCACGCTGAAACAGCCTTCAGTTCCCCGGAGCGTCGTGCAAATCCCGGACGCCGCCGCGCGGGAGGTGGACCGCCTGGCTGCCCACCTGCAGGCCCACGAATTGGCGGCGGCGGAATCCGCACACGGCGAGGCACTGCGCGCGATCTGCACCGAGAACTCGTTCTCGCACCCGCGGTTTGCCGCCGCGCGGGACCCCCTGAAGACAACCATTCTCGCGGCGCGGGACAGCCTCGCCCAGGCCGGTTTCGCGTGGTACGCGATCGAGGCGGAAGCGGGCTACCAGTGGATCGAGACCCTCATGGCGGAGGTCCGCAATGTCCGCGAGGCAAGGCTGACGTTCGGCGAGCGCGCGGACTACTGGCTCACGCACAGGATCGTGGGACCGGCCTTTCTCGGCCTGATCGTGCTCATGATTTTCGTCTCCATTTTCGCGCTCGCCAAACCGCCCATGGACTGGATCAAGCACCTGTTCGGGTACCTGGCCGTGCTCGTCGTGAACACCATTCCCGCAGGGCCGCTGCAGAGCCTGCTTACGGACGGCGTGATTACGGGCGTCGGCGGCATCATGGTGTTCCTGCCGCAGATCATGATGCTGTTCTTCTTCATCGCGATCCTCGAGGACTCCGGTTACACCGCGCGCGCCGCGCTGATCATGGACCGGATCATGGGGCGCGTGGGCCTGCACGGCCGGGCCTTCATTCCCCTCTTCTCCAGCTTCGCGTGCGCCGTCCCCGGCGTCATGGCGACGCGCATGATCGACAACGCCCGCGACCGGCTCCTCACGATCTTTGTCGCGCCGTTCATGTGCTGTTCGGCCCGCTGGCCGGTCTACCTGCTGCTCGCCGGAGCGGTCATCCCGAACACGATCGTGCTCGGGTTCATCCCCCTTCCCGCGATCGTGCTCGTCTCGATGATCCTGCTGGGTATCGTCGCCGCGGTGGCCACGGCGGCGTTGTTCAACAAAACAATTCTCAAGGGTGTCACCTCAACGCCCGCCATGGAACTGCCGCGCTACCGCAGGCCGCGCCTGCGGATGGTCCTGCAGACGATGTGGGAACGAAGCCTGCTCTTCGTCAAGAAGGCCGGCACCGTCATCCTCGCCATGTCCATCATCATGTGGGCGCTGACAAACTATCCGCACCGCCCGGACGCTGCACCCGACCAACAGATCAAACAGAGCTTCGCGGGAACCGTCGGCCGCGTCATCGAGCCCGTGATCTCGCCCATCGGGTTCGATTGGCGGATCGGCGTTTCCATCCTCAGCAGTTTCGTCGCCCGCGAGGTGTTCGTCAGCTCCATGGCGACCATCTACGGAACCAACATGAGCGATCCGCACCGCGCCGCGGACCTGCAGGCGCATCTCCGGTCGGAACTGGACCCGGAGACCGGCCTGCCGTTCTTCACCCCTCTTCGGGCGCTTTCCATCATGATTTTCTACGTGCTGTCCATGCAGTGCGTCAGCACGATCGCGGTCGTGCGCCGCGAAACCAACAGCTGGAAGTGGACGCTGTTCCAACTCGGGTACATGACCGGGCTCGCGTGGATCGCCTGCTTCGTTCTTTGGCAGGGCGGCCGCCTTCTCGGATGGAGTTGAAATGCAGACGCTGCAGACAGTTCTGGTTGCGATGATCGTCCTCGCCGCGGCCGCGTGGCTGGTCTGGAAGATGACGCGAAAAAAGGACAACCCTTGCGACTCGTGCGAAGGATGCAACCTGCCGTCTCTGGACGAATTCAAGCGGGCGCGAGACCGTGCCGGGAAAGGTAATCCCGCTCGTACGACGGACAAGACTTCCTGAGCCTGCGCATCAACGTACTGCTCGGCATCTGACCCGGAGCCGCGGAGCGGTCCGCATAGCCGTACGCCAGGCACGAACCCGCGCACGCCAGCGTCACGCGCGTCGGAATTCCGACCTCCCCCATGCCGATCAGGCAGAGAGGCTTTTTGCCCTCTTTCTTGAGGACGCTGAACAGCGCCGCGATGTCCGCCGGTCCATGAATCGCCGTCGCCACCTTCACGATGTCCGCCCCGGCGCGCCGGCCCGTCCTGATGATGTCACATAATTCCTCGACTGCCGGCGTACGCTCGAAATCGTGGAACGAGCCGACAACGGTCTTGCCCGCCTTGCGGGCCGCATTGATCACCGAACGGAAAATTGAACTGGAGATCTCGATATCCACCGCGGAAACGCTGGACAAAGCCTTCTTGTACAGCGCAAGCCGCCGCGCGTCCTCCCCATTCCACGCCCCCCCCTCCTGCGACGACCGAATGGTGAGAAGCACCGGCGTGCCCGACTTCTCGATCAGCCGACACGTCGAAAGCACCGCCGCCTTGCCCGTTCCGATCTTGTCCCAACGGATTTCCGCAATATCGAAAGCCAGATCCGTCAGCCGGCCAATCCGGTCCAGCGTCTCGCCCTGCGTGATACTGCCGACCACCCGCGGCACCTGACCAATGCTCAACTCTCCTATCCGCTTCCTGCTCACATCAAATCCTCTGTAATTGCCAGCAGCCCAAGTATAGCCCCATCCGCGCTTTGTGCACACTCATTAACCACCAGCACATCGCAATACACTCGGAATATAAGAGCCATAATGTCTCATGCCTATACACACAACGAACACTACAGAGTCACTATGTCACTGTTTGGAAATATACAGTATATACACAACTACTTACTGATAATGTATTTATAACGATTCATAACCAATTGGCATCATTCATGCTATTGGTATCAGCAGGTAATGTTTGGCAATTACAAAATAAGGAGAAAGAACATGATATGGCAAGTGGTCAGCAGAAATGGAATCGGGTTTGATCCGTTCTCGGAACTGAGCCGTATGAACCGCTCGATGGACCAGCTTTTCGGCGGTTACTCGAGCAGATCCTCAGCGTTCCCGCCCGTGAATGTGTGGGGCGGCGAGAACGAGGCGGTTGTCACGGCGGAGATACCGGGAGTTGATCCCAAGAGCCTGTCTCTGTCCGTAACGGGAGACATCCTCACCATCGAAGGTGAACGCAAAGCCGACGAGATCGGGGCGGAGAACATCCTTCACCGCTGCGAGCGGAACAGCGGCGCGTTCTCGAGAGCGGTGCGGCTCCCCTACGAGATTGAAGGCGACACCGTCAAAGCGACGTCCGCCAACGGCATCCTGCGCGTGACGCTCGCCCGCAAGGAGTCGAGCAAGCCGCGCAAAATCGAAGTTCAGGCTGAATAATCGGAGGTGAATGAACATGACAAACACAAACGTTGAAGCCAGGAAGACCGAGAACATGCGACCCGCGGAGGAGACAAGGAACTCGCCGGTGTTCTCCCCGGACACGGACATCTTCGAGACCCAGGACGCCATCGTGGTCGTGGCCGACATGCCGGGCGTCGATGACAAGCACGTGGACATTCAACTCGAGAATGACGTGCTGACATTGACCGGCCGCGTTTCTCGCGAGGCCCCCAAGGATATGAGCCTTCTCTATCGGGGCTACTCGGAGGGCGACTACCAGCGCTCGTTCACCCTGTCTGAGGATATCGAGCGCGAAGGGATCAAGGCCCGGATCAAGGACGGCGTCCTGCGGATCACTCTGCCCAAGGCCAGGAAGAACCTGCCGAGGGAGATTCCCGTGGAAAACGGTTAAGGAACGGAAGGGAGGTGTTGATCATGACGCAGAACATCATGCCGTGGAGAAAGCGAAAAGGCGATGTGGCGCACAGCGAACAGACACCGTTCACCGAACTCCATCAGAGGATGGACGACCTGTTCGATGACTTCTTCCAGGGGTTCGGGACGGGGTTGTCTCGCTTCGAGCCGCGGCACGTCATCACGCCCAGCGTAGACGTGTCGGAGACGGACGAGGAAGTCCGCGTCACCGCAGACCTGCCCGGAATGGATGAAAAGGACATCCAGGTCTCCCTGGATGACGACCTGCTCACCATCAAGGGCGAGAAGAAGCAGGAGCAGGAGGAGAAGAAGCGGAACTACTACATGGTCGAGAGATCGTATGGCGAGTTCCAGCGCGTCATCCCCGTGCCGGCGAGCGTGGACAAGGAGAAGGTCAAAGCCGCCTTCAAGAAGGGCGTTCTGACCGTCACGCTGCCGAAGATGCCCGAGCAGAAGGCCAAAAAGAAGGCGATCGAGATCACGGCGGAATAAGCCGGGAAAGGAGCGGACTGAAAGGGGCGCGGCATGGCTGCGCCTCTTTCACGTTTGCAGCAACCGTCCTGACGCATCGCGTGTGCGTAGCCGCGCCCGCAAGGGCGTGGTGAACAAGGATCGCCACCGGCTTGCGCCAGCGGGTACGGAAAAAGCGTAGCCGCGCCCACAAGGGCGTGGTGAACAAGGACGGCCACCGGCTTGCGCCAGCGGGTACGGAAAAAGCGTAGCCGCGCCCGCAAGGGCGTGGTGAACAAGGATCGCCACCGGCTTGGGCCGGCGGGTACGGAAGAAGCGTAGCCGCGCCCGCAAGGGCGTGGTGGATGGGGATGAACCCGGCAAACAGACCCACTACCCATTTTGCGGGCGACTTGTTTTGTGCTAGTGTACCCCACGTTTATGGGCGTCAAATTCCAGGACTACTACGAAACCCTCGGCGTTTCGCGGACCGCTTCGGCCGACGAGATCAAGAAGGCGTACCGAAAGCTCGCGCAGAAACTGCACCCGGACGTCAACAAGGACCCGTCGGCCGAATCCAGGTTCAAGCAGGTCAACGAGGCGTACGAAGTCCTGGGCGATCCCGAGAAGCGCAAGAAGTACGACGCGCTCGGCACGAACTGGCGCGCCGGGCAGGACTTCAGGCCACCGCCGGGATTCGAGAACATCCATTTCGATTTCCAGGGCTCGCCCGGCCAGGGCGGCTCGTTCTCGTTCGAAGACCTCGGCGGGTTCAGCGACTTCTTCGGAAGCCTGTTCGGCTCCCAGTTCGGCCAGGCGCGCTCCGGCCGTGGCCGCGGCAGGGAGTCAATGCGGGCCGCGCGGGGACAGGATCAGGAGGCGGAACTGACGATCACGGTCGAGGATGCCTACCACGGCGCGCGCAAGACGATCGCGCTGCAGGTTCCCGAGATGACCCCCTACGGCGAGGCCCGCTACCAGACGCACAAGTACGATGTGAAGATTCCGCCCGGAACAACCGAGGGTTCGCGCATCCGCCTTTCAGGCCAGGGCAGCGCAGGCCACGGCGGCGGCGAAGCAGGCGATCTGTATCTCACGGTCCACATCGCCCACCACCCCATGTACACGGTCAGGGATCACGACCTCGAAATGGATCTGCCGATTGCGCCGTGGGAAGCCGCGCTCGGCGCCAAGGTCAACGTTCATACGCTCGCGGGAACCGTTTCGCTGACGATCCCGGCCCGCACCCAGAGCGGACAGAAACTGCGTCTGCGCGGAAAAGGCCTTCCGAAAGGCAAAGCCGCCGGCGATTTGCTGGTCGCGATACGCATTGTTGTGCCGGACAAACTCACCGGCAAGGAGCGCGAACTGTTCGAGCAGCTGGCGCGCGAGTCCACCTTCCGTCCCCGGCCCTGATATGACGCGCCCCACGCAGACCAACACAACCCCTCCGGCCATTGCGCTGATCAGCCTCGGCTGCGCGAAGAACACCGTGGATTCCGAGTGCATCCTAGGCAGCCTGATCAGCGGCGGGCTGCTGATCGCCGAGGACCCCGCCGATGCGGACATCTGCCTCGTCAACACCTGCGGATTCATCGACGACGCTCGCGCCGAAGCGGCCGGAGTCCTCAATGAACTGGCGGAGCTGAAGAAGCACGGCCGGCCGCGCGTCGTCGTTGCGCTCGGGTGCCTCGTCGAGCGCATCGCCGATTGCCCGGAACTGGACCACTTTTTGAAGGAGGCGGACGCGCGGATCGGCTTCCGGGACTACAGCCGCCTGCCGGACATCTGCCGCGGCCTGCTGAACTCCAAGGCCGCCGCACCCACCCCGCTCCACCGGTCTGTTCAACCATCCCTGCCGAAGAGCTTCATGGATTTCCTCAAATCGCCGAGAGTCCGGATCGGCGGCGTTCATTCCGCGTATCTCAAAGTGGCCGAAGGCTGTTCCAACGTCTGCCGATTCTGCTCCATCCCGAGAATCCGCGGTACCCAGATCAGCCGCCCCATGGAGGACATCCTCGCCGAGGCCAAACAGTTGATCCGGAGCGGCGCACGGGAAATCAACCTGATCTCCCAGGATACATCCAATTATGGGCAGGACCTCTACCGCGAAGGACGTCTTCCCGCGCTTCTCCGGAAGCTCAAGGACATCGATTCAACGGCGTGGTATCGCATCCTGTACTGCCATCCACGCCACATGAGCCGGGAGATTCTCGACACGCTGGCTGCCGAGCCGCACCTCTGCCAGTACATCGACCTGCCGCTGCAGCACATCTCGGACCCGATCCTGGAAGCGATGGGCCGACGGATGCGAAAGGAAGAAACTCTTCGCCTTCTCGATCTGATTGCCGACACGATTCCTGGCGGCGCGCTACGCACGACGTTCATCGTGGGATATCCCGGCGAGACCGAAGAACAGTTCAATGAACTGCTGGATCTGGTGCGGGAGCGCCAGTTCACGCACCTGGGCGTTTTCATGTACTCACGCGAACCTCTGACTCCGGCGGCCAAGCTTGACGACAACGTGCCGCCGGAGGAAAAAGCCCGCCGCCGTGACGCCTTAATGCTGGCCCAACTCGAGATCTCCAGGGAACGAATGCGCGATCAGGTCGGGAGCCGGATGGAAGTCATACTGGACGCGTTCACCTCGCCGGATGACAACATCCCCGACGGGGTTTGCGCGGTCGGCCGGACGCGCCTGCAGGCGCCGGACGTGGACGGTGTAGTCTATCTTCGCGGCGAGATATTCAAGCGGTCTGAATTGGGGCAATTCCTGGAAGTCCGCGTCACGGATGCCCTGGATTACGACCTGATTGCCGAGCCGCTATCCTGACGCGCCTTCTTGCGCGTCGATACATACCCACTGATATTCAGCAGGCGATCGAGCATCGTGCGCTCAAGGCGGATCGCTTTCGCCGGGCAGAACTCATGGCAGCAGTAACAGCGGATGCATCGCGCGTCGTCCACCTGCTTGTGCCGCGGAAGCCTTGGATCGATGGCGGAGGGAGGAACCGGACAGCCCTTGAAACACGCGAGGCATTGAATGCATTTCTCCTGGATGATGCGCGGCCGGGGCGCGAGATGCCGGCTGACCCAGTTCAGAATCGCCTTCGGCAGAGGCACCAGGCTCAAGATATCTTCCGGATCGGCGACTTTCTTGAAGTCCAACTGGCGCAGGCTTTCCCAGTTCTGTCCAACGACCTCAATCTCCTCCAACGATGTTGCACCGAACCCCTGCGAACGCGCGGCACGGGCAATCGGCGTCCGCATCGGATCCAGGCCGATCAGGTGACAGCAAACCGCGTCGACGGCGGAGAGGTCAGCACCGGCAACAAGCACATTCATCGGCCGCGGCTCGCCTCCGCTCGGACCCGCGCCTTCCATCGCGACGATCCCGTCCATGATGGCCAGTGCGGGCTTGGCGGTCTGGTTGATGTCGATGATCAGTTCGGCAAGCCAGTCGCGGGATTTGAGGCGGTAGTGATACAGCGCCTTTGCCACGCCCACAACGAGCCCGTACTGGTTCTTGAGCGCACCCGTGAAATCCATCTGCCCGTGCGTCTTCAACTTCGGCAGCGAGATGATCACGTCCGCCTGTGACACGGCCGCGGCCAACTCAATTCGTTTGGACACCTTGTTCCCGGGTCGCTCGACAACCTGCGTGGTGTTGAAGTCGGCGTACTCCAGGCCAAGCGACTTGATGACCTCATCGATTCCGCAGGCCCTGGCAACGCGCCGGAGATCGCCCACGCCGGGACTGTCGCCGACCGACACCTTGCCGCCGGCTTCCTGCGCGAGGATCGCGGCGGCGCGAACGACCGACGGATGCGTGGTAATGGCCTTGTCGGGATCTGCCGCGAACAGCAGGTTCGGCTTGAGAAGCACGCGCTGGCCGGGACGGACAAACGCGCGCATGCCGCCGAGGGGTTGCAGCACCGCGCGCATGGAATCCAGGACGCGTTCGGCGTCGTACGTATCCATACGCTGGACGGAAACGCGGCTGGGAGTCGTCGCAGGCATTACTTCGCAGGCATCTGCTTGAGGATGCCTTCTACCTGGGAAATCGCCTCGGCCACCTTGGAAGCGTCCTTGCCGCCGGCTTGCGCCTTGTTCGGCTGGCCGCCGCCACCGCCGCCGGCGATCTTCGCGACTTGCCCGATCAGTTTGCCGGCATGCACGCCGCGCTTGACCAGGTCATCGCTCACGGACGCAATGAAGCACGCCTTGCCCTCGTTGCGGCTCCCCAGCACGACAACGCTGGAAGTCACCTTCTCGCTGACGGCCTGCATCAGGCTCCGTAAGGCATCCATGTCGAAATCGCCAACGTCCGCGGCGATCAGCGGAATCCCCGCGACGTCCTTTTTCGCCTTCACGATATCATCGACCTTGCCCAACGCCGCCGCCGCCGCCTGATGCTTGAGGTCCTTCTCGAGCTTCTTGTTGCTTTCGATCAGGCTTTCCAGCCGCTCGCCGATTTCCTCAGGGGCGACGCTCAGCCTCTGGGAAAGGTTGCGAACGAGGTTGTGCTCGCGCCGGGTCCAATCGTACGCAGCCCAGCCGCACGCCGCTTCAATGCGCCTCACGCCGGACGCCACGGAGCTTTCGGACAGAATCCGGAACAAGCCGATGTCTCCCGTCGCATGAACGTGCGTTCCGCCGCAGAGTTCGCGGCTGTAGCCGCCGACATCGAGGACCCGCACCGTGTCGCCGTACTTCTCGTCAAAAATCGCGATGATCCCCGATCCCGCGACATCCTTGAGCGGCATCGTAAACGTCTTGACTGCAATGTTCTCCAGGATCAGCTCGTTGACCCGCCGCTCCACCAGCTCCAGCTTGTCCGCCGGGATGGCTTCGAAGTAATTGAAGTCAAAGCGCAGCCGGTCCGGAGACACCATGGAGCCGGCCTGTTTGATCGTCGGACTGACGAGACCGCGCAGGGCGTACTGCAGCAAGTGGGTTCCCGTGTGATGGCGCATGATCCGACGGCGGCGATCGGCATCAACAATCGCCGCGACGCGGTCGCCGCTCGAAATCCTGCCCTGCACCATCTTGCCGATGTGAATGATCAATCCCTCGCCCGGCTTCTGCGTATCCCAGACTTCAAACTCTCCTTGGGGCCCCCGGATGATACCTTTGTCACCCACCTGTCCGCCGGCCTCGCCGTAGAACGGCGTCTTGTGCAGGATGATCTCGCCGGCCATACCTTCACTCAAGCCATCCGTTTTCTTGCCGTCCGAAAGGATGAAATGAATCGGCGACTGATCCTCCAAGGTCTGGTATCCCGTGAACTCCGACTTAACACCCTGGTTGACCAGGTCGGCGATCAAGTCGGCCTCTTCCTTGAGCACCTTGTTCTTCTGCGCAGCTCTCGCGCGTTCGCGCTGCTGCTCCATGAGTTCCTTGAAGCGCCCCTCGTCCACCGCCAGCTTGT
>CALMZY010000096.1 GCA_937870865.1 uncultured Lentisphaerota bacterium
TTGAAACCACTGCAATCGGAATGACAAGACCGATCAAGCTGTCGCCCCCCGCGCGGGGGCGTGGATTGAAACTACCTGTCCGCGTGGAGATACATAACCATCCGTGTCGCCCCCCGCGCGGGGGCGTGGATTGAAACTACCTGCTGTTGAGCATCACGGTAGAGCGGGCAAGTCGCCCCCCGCGCGGGGGCGTGGATTGAAACTCACTGTAGAACTCCGTTGCCGCGCCGAACCCAGTCGCCCCCCGCGCGGGGGCGTGGATTGAAACATGCCCGGAGTTGCGTCCTTGCCCTTGCCAAGTGTCGCCCTCCGCGTGGGGGCGTGGATTGAAACGAGGTGAGCGCTTCCGGATTCGCCGTTGAACCGCACGCGATTTCAGGAAGCCTGAGGCGGTACTGTTTGCGCGTTCAGTAAACAGACCGTCCTTCCGGCTCTCGATCTCGAGAGCGAGTTCGATTGATATCTCGCCCCCTTGGCATTCGTGTCGATTCGTGTACATTCGTGGTTCAACCTGTCATGGGCGCGCCCAAGCGAGCACGATTCCTGGTCCTGCGTGGCGGGGCGATCGGGGATTTCATCCTGACGCTTCCGGCGATCCAGGCTTTGCGCGACCGCTGGCCGGATGCGTACATCGAGTTGATCGGTTATCCGCACATCGCCAACCTCGCGCTGGCGGCGGGGTTGGTGGATCATGTGGATTCGCTGGACCGCGCGGAAACGGCGAGGTTGTTCACGTGGCGGCCGTCGTTTTCCGAGGCGCAGGCGGAACACCTGCGCTCGTTCGACGTGATCCTTTCCTACCTGCACGATCCCGACGGCGTGGTGATGGCGAACCTGAAATCCGCGGGCGTGAAACAGGTCCTCTACGGTTCGCCGCTCGTTGAAACGGGCCACGCGATCGAACACCTCATGAAGCCGCTGGAGACGCTGGCGATCTACAGCGAACATCCGGCGCCGCGGCTCGTGCTGGACGCCTCGCGGGGCAGGGAATGGCTGGCCGCTCGCGGCCTCTCCGGCGCCGCGGTGGCGATTCACCCCGGCAGCGGAAGTCCGAAGAAGAACTGGCCGGCGGAGAGTTTCATCCGCCTCGCGGAACAGCTGAAGGCGTCCGGTCAGCCGTACCTGATGATCTTCGGCGAGGCGGATGGCGCCGCCGCGGAGGCGATCCGCGGGAGCCTGCCCGGCATGATCGACCTCAGCGGCTGCACGCTGGTGGAACTGGCGTCGGTGTTGTCAGCCTGCCGCGCGTACGTCGGCAACGATTCCGGCGTCACGCACCTCGCGGCGGCCCTCGGCTTGAGAACGATCGTGATGTTCGGTCCGAGCGACGCGGAGCGTTGGGGGCCGAGAGGTTCCCATGTCAGGGTCATCAAGGCGCCGGGTGGCAAGCTCGATTGTATTTCCATCACGGATGTGCTGAACATGTTGCCTCCTCCCTCGTCGTCGTCCTCGTAATCGTCCTCGAAAGGCGACGATGAGGAGGAGGACGAGGACGTGTACGATTGTCTATTTCTTCGCCATCGCCAGTGCGCTGTCCTGCCTGCTGCCCAGCCAGAACGGGTTCGCGCTCCGCTCGGCCAGCACGAGCCACGACGTGGCGCCGACGTGCAGGCGTTTGTAGTAGAGCCAGGGGGTCCCATCCTGCTGGTGAAACCCGGTGGAGAGGGCATCGCGGTCCGCCGCCATGACTCCGCCGGACGCGTCCTGTTCGGACTTCAGGAAGCTGACGATCGAATTCCGTTTCGCGGGCTGGCCGTTCACGAGGAACGCCAGCGCCATGTGCGCCGTGCCTTCGAACCAGACGCCGTCGCTGTCCTGGTTGAAATCGTAACCCCGTCCCACACGGTGCCAGGCGTCGGCGTAGGCCAGCCCCTTCCAGTACGGTACGCTGTCCTCCTTCAGCGCGAGCAGCGCCCACGCCTGCACGTCCACGGGGACCACGTCGCGGAACACGGTGATGCCGTCGTCGCCGGTGCCGCTCCAGAACTTGCTCTCCCGCGCGTCCCACATGGACTGAACGAATCGACGCGCGTGCCCGGCCCGCTCGAGCCATTCCGCGTTGCGGGTGATCTTGTGCAGGCGCTTGAAGAGGACGTAGAGGTCGATGTTGTGCTCGGTGGATTTATAGGTGAGCTTCTCGGCGGCCGGCTCCCAGCCTTCGAAGCCCGCCGTGTAGCCGCCGTTGCCGCGGCTGTCGCGGCAGTTCCGCTCCAGCCAGCAGCCGATCTTCTGCGCGGCGGACAGGTACCGGCCGCCGCCCGACGTTTCGTAGCAGGCGAGCAGGGCCAGCCCGGCCCAGGCCATGTTGCCGACGGAGGTGCCGACCATGCTCCGGTCCTCGGACCATTGGCCGCCGGCCTTGTCCCACCAGCCGGGGAGGCGGGTGGCGCCCTTCTTTCCGTTGGGGCGCCAGCCGGGCGGAAGCGCCAGGTCGCCGCCCTGGTACGCGTTGCGCAGGCGGCCGTCGCTGTACCAGCGGTCATGTTCCTGCGCGTAGACGAGCGCATCGGCCAGGAGCTTCGCGCGATCGGTGTCGCCCGCCGCGAGAAAGGCCATGAGCGCGATGGCGTTGTCGTAGGTGTACGCGACGTTGCGGAGTACCAGGTCGAATTCGTGGTTGGAATTCTGGGTCTCGTAGCTGACCAGCAGGCGCGGGTCGCGCGTGCGCGGTTTGTCGAACGCGATGTCGTCGAGATAGAATGTGATGTTCTTGTGCCGGTTGACCGTGGACTTCGTCTGCCAGGCGAATCCCAGCAGGACGTTCGTCATTTCCACACCTTGGAGTCTGAACGAGTACTGTTTCCAATCCTTGGACAGGGTGATGTACGGCGAAGAGACCTGGCGCGCGGAATCGGGGTGGGGGGCGGTCGCCTTGCCGTTGAACGGATTGCGGCCGATCCCGAGGGTGAAAAACTTGACCTTCTCGCCGCCTTCCTCGCCGCGTGCCCAGAACGTCAGCCGGGTGGCGCCCTTCAGGTTGTGGCCCGCGTCCGGGATTTCGCCCCAGTTCAGCTGCGCGCTTTTTGCCTTCTCCGGCAGGGCGCCGTTCAGGAAGAACCAGCCGCCCCAGTTCGACTTGTTCGCCTTGAACTCGCACCGGATGCAGTTGAGCCCGGACCGGGGGCTGTTCGTGCAGGCCTCGTCCATCGGCGGGACGGAATCCTCGTCGCCCTCATTGCACATCAGCCCGCGTTCGGTGAAATGATTGCCGGCCGAGAGGAAGTCCTCATAGACATAGAACACTTCGTGATACTGATCCATCACCCTGGCCAGATACTCCGTTCCGCTGGCCACCGCCACGCGGCTGTAGGGGCCGCTCCAGGCATTCAACACACCGACCGTCAGCCACACCAACGTCCAACTCGCCCACTTCCTCATGATCGTGCCTCCTTGCATTCGCGAGGTACTTCAAAGCAATCGGTGTTCCATGCCATCGCGCATGCCGGCCCGCGGATTCAGAGACGGAAAGCATCTGGGTGCATACTGGTCTGGTATGGTCTGAACTGTGGAAAGCCCTGTTTTTCAGTGCGGATTGAATTTACGATCTGGTGTGCAAAGTGGGCGTAAGTCGTTGTGCAAAAAAAGGTTAAAAAAATATTTGTGGCGGTTTGGTCTGAGTTGATGGAAGTCGCAATCAGGATAAATTCTCATAAATGAGAACGGAATTCCGGCCGTTTTGCGGGTCTGGCCATTCGCGGGAACAGGTGCTACTGTGGGGGATTACGTTTGGCGGGAATTTCGCAGGCAGGCAACATGAGCAAGGACAGCATCATCGTGGTTGGGGCGCGGGAGCACAACCTGAAGAACATCACGGTTCGCATCCCGCGGGATTCGCTGACGGTCGTGACCGGCCTCAGCGGCTCCGGCAAGTCGTCGCTCGCGTTCGACACGCTTTACGCCGAGGGCCAGCGCAAGTACGTGGAGAGCCTTTCGGCGTACGCGCGGCAGTTCCTGGAGCAGATGCAGAAGCCCGATGTGGACCACATCGAGGGGCTTTCGCCGGCGATCGCGATCGAGCAGAGGACTGCCGGCGCCAATCCGCGGTCGATTGTCGCGACGGTCACGGAGATTCACGACTACCTGCGCCTTCTCTACGCCAGCATCGGACACGCCCACTGCTACAAGTGCGGTCGGCCGATCACGCGCCAGAGCGCGGAGGAGATTGTCGAACAGCTCATGAAGCTGCCGCCGGCGACGAAGCTCATTTTGCTCGCGCCTCTCGTTCGCGGCCGCAAGGGCCAGCACGCGGAGGTGTTCGATGAGGCGCGCAAACAGGGATTTTCCCGCATGCGCGTGGACGGCGAGCTGGTCGAGATGGATGCCCTGCCGGTGCTGGAGAAGAACAAGAAACACACGATCGAGATCGTGGTGGACCGGCTGGTGGTCGCGGACAAGATCCGCTCGCGCCTGACGGATTCGGTCGAGCTGGCGTTGCGGCGCGGCGAGGGCGTCATGGTGGTGCTGGCCCAGGATTCGCCCGGCAAGTGGACGGAGAGGGTCTGTTCCGAGAAGAACGCCTGCACGCATTGCGGGATCAGTTTCGAGGCGTTGAACGCGCGGGCCTTTTCGTTCAACAGCCCGTACGGGGCGTGCCCGACCTGCCTGGGGCTGGGCACGATGCTGGTGTACGACGAGGACCTGATCGTGCCCGACCCGGACCTGCCGCTGGAGGAGGGCGCGGTGCGCGTGTGGAAGGGCGGCGGCCGTCGGACGGCCATCTACTACAAGGGGCTTCTGCGCGCCGTGGCCCGGCACTACAACATCGACATGAACACGCCGTACAAGGACCTTCCGGAATCGTTCCGGAACGTCCTGATGAACGGCTCGGGCGAGGAGGAGGTCGAGTTCGGGTTCTGGCGCGGCGGCGCGTATCACAAGTACAGCAAGCCGTTCGAGGGAGTGATTCCGAACCTCAAGCGCCGGTACGAGCAGACGGACAGCGACTACATGCGGCAGAAGCTGGCCGGCTTCATGAGCCGCCACCACTGTACGGAATGCAACGGCGCGCGTCTGCGGCCGGAGTCCCTGGCCTGCACCGTCGGCGGGCAATCCATCGTGGATTTCACGCGGATGTCGATCACGCAGGCGGCGGAGTTCATGAAGAACCTGGAGCTGACGTCCCAGGAGCAGAAGATCGCGAAGGAGGTTCTCAAGGAAATCCGGCAGCGCCTGCAGTTCCTCGTCAACGTGGGGCTGGACTACCTGACGCTCGACCGCGAGAGCGGCACGTTGTCCGGCGGCGAGGCCCAGCGCATCCGGCTGGCGACGCAGGTGGGGGCGGGGCTGGTCGGCGTGTTGTACGTGCTGGACGAGCCGAGCATCGGCCTGCACCAGCGCGACAACGAGAAGCTGATCACGACGCTGAAGGGCCTGCGCGATCTCGGCAACACCGTGGTGGTCGTCGAGCACGACGAGCAGACGATCCGCGAGTCGGACTACGTGATCGACCTCGGGCCGGGCGCGGGACAGCACGGCGGGCACCTCGTGTACGCGGGGCCGGTCGGCGAACTGCTGGAGAGCCAGACCTCGCTGACGGCGCGCTACATGAACCGGGAAATTGAGATCGAGGTGCCTCGCGTCCGGAAGAAGCCTTCCGGCGAATGGTTGGAGATCGTCGGCGCGTCGGAGAACAACCTGAAGAACATCGACGTGAAGATTCCTCTGGGCCTGCTGGTCTGTGTGACCGGGGTGTCCGGGAGCGGCAAGAGCACGCTGGTGGACGAGATCCT
>CALMZY010000097.1 GCA_937870865.1 uncultured Lentisphaerota bacterium
GACCGGCGGAGACTTCAACCTGAACGGCGGGACGCAAGGCCGCGGGGCCCGGAAACACGCTCGTGCCGGAAAGACGATCCGGCAGATTCGTGAGGACCTGGCGTACCGACTGATCGAGTTCCGGCGCAAACCGGAATTCGCCCCCCGGAGCCACCTCCCGGGACGGAGCGAGAAACAGGGCCTCGCCGCCGGGAACCTGCAGGGGCGGTCGTCCTCCAATCCGGTTCGTCAGCGCCCCGGCGCTGAACCCCTCCTCCGAAGGCAGGGAAAACACGGCCGGCGAACGCAACGCTCGGACGGCGATCCCGGGGACCCCGTCGGAAGAGTTGGTTCTGGACAGGAAACTGACCGACGGCGCCGTCGCCGGAAGGGCCTTGGAGGACGGGTTGAGCGGGCTCAGCCAGAACTCCCAGAACGCGCACCAGACGAGCACCATCGCCGTGGCGAGAAACCACCCGAGAATCCCGCCGTAATCGCGGCCGGCGGGAACGTCGCCAACCCGCGCGATCTGTTCGGAATCGGATTTCATGGCACAGCCCGGCCAACCGCCGGCACCCGGGTGGCAAGCACAACGCTCTTGATCCCCGCGGCGGTCGCCATGTTGTAAATCTGCACGAGCGTGCTGTGCGGCACGCGGCCGTCGGCTTCGATCACCAGCGAGGCGTCAGGCTGGTCAAAAGCCGCCTGCGCAAGCGCGGCGCCCAGCTCTTCCATCGTCATCCGCTCGTCGTTGAAGAACATCATGCCTTCCTGCGAGATGGTGACGACCAGCGCCCCGTACGGGACGCCGGAGGCGAACGACGCGGTCGGCAGGTTGACCACGATCCCCGGCTGCATGACGAAGGGCGACTGGAGAATAAAGAAGAACACGAACAGGAGAACCACGTTCACCAGCGGGACGACATCGATCGGCCCCTTGAAAAGGCGCTCGTGGGGGCGATACCTCCGGCGAAGGTAACTGATCCGCTCCGTGATGGTTTTATCGGGCTGGCTCATGCGCCGGTCTTCCCCTTCTGCTGGTTGCGTCCGGTCAGAAACGCGAGGATCTCCACGGACGCACGCTCCATATCGAGCACGATCGACTCCACGCGCCCGACGAGCAGGTTGTAGCCCGCGTAAATCGGGATGGCGACAGCCAGGCTGGCGGCCGTCGCAATCAGCGCCTGCCACAGACCGCCCATCAGGTCGCCGGAATGAACGAGCGGCGACTTTTCCTGGATCGCCAGCAGGGCCTGCATCATCCCGAGCACGGTGCCCAGAAGGCCCATCATGGGGGTGATCTGCGCCAGCGTCGCCAGCATGGTCAGGTTTCGCTCCAGCCGCGGAATCTCGGCGAGGCCCGCCTCCTCGATCGACCGCTGGATGCTCTCCTTGTCCTCGTCATGATGCAGGATCGCGGCGCGGACAATGCTGGCCACGGGGCCAGGCGTTTCCTCGCAGATGCTGACCGCCTCCACGACATTGCGGCGGCTGAGGATGTTATAAATGCCCTTCAGAAAATCCGACCACTTGATCTGCGCGCGATGCAGGTCGAACAGCTTCTTGAGGAACAGGACGGCCGCCACGATGCTCACGGCCAGGATCAGCCACATCATCGGCCCGCCCTTTTGAATCAGTTGAATCATGTCCACACCTCCATGTGCAATGGTTGATGGTCAATGGGGAATGGTGGATGAGGCCATGTCATATCCATCAACCCTGTTCATCAAAATAACTCCCAGTGCTCCGTCCGAATCTTTTCCGCCCGCTGTTTTGCTTCGGCGGACGCGGGCACGTTCGCCTCGATCACCCTGCTGTACAAGTTGACCGCCTCGCGCCATTTCTCCTCGGCCTCCTTGATGGCGGCCGCGCCGAACGCGGCCCGGGTAAACCAGACCGGGTTTCCAGCATTGCCGCCTTTCGCGGCGTCGAGGTAGCTGTAGACCACGTTGACATAGTGCTCCAGCGCCTCCGCCGGCTGGCCCATCTTCTCCTTGCAGCGGCCGATCTTGTATTCCGCCTGCCACTTCAACTCCGCCGTTGCGCGCGAACTGTCCAACACGACCTGGTAGGATGCGATCGCCTCCTGGTAACGCGCCGGCTCGTCCTTGCCCAGGGTAAACTGGCAATCGCCCTTCCGGCCCCACGCCAGATCGACGAGGTAGTTGCCCGGATACTTGGAAATGATCTCCTCGAAATGCAGGATCGCGCCGGCGAACTGCCCGAGTTCGCTCAACACGTCCCCCTGTGCGAACCGCGTCTCGGGCAGCTTCGGACTGCCCGGATACCGTTTCGCGAGTTCGTTGAAACGCTCGACGGCATACAGGTAATCCTTTTTCTCCGCCGCGGCCCGGCCCGCCCAAAACAGCGCGTCGTCCGCGAGCGGCACATCCGGGTATTTCTCCGCGAGAGAGGAGAACTGCCGTTCCGCTTCCGAGAAATTCCCGTGGTTGAAGTAGTATTCGCCCAGCCAGAAGATCACGTCCGGCGCCCACGCGGAATCGGGGAATTTCGCGATGAACTCCCGGCACAGCGCCACGGCCTCCTCGTCGCGGCCGGCCAGGTACAGGCACCAGCCGCGCATGTAAAGCGCCTGCCCGGTCATGTCGCTCTGCGGGTAGTCGCGCGTGACGCGCTCGAAATCGTCGAGGGCCTCCTTGAACATCCCCAGCCGGTACCGGATCACGCCGCGCCCCTGGAGCGCCTGCGCGCAGACCGCCTGGTTGGAGAACGACGAGACGATCCGGTCGTACGTGGCCATCGCCAGCTCCCAATGCCCCTGCTGTTCCTTGAGCCGGGCGATCCGGATGAAGGCCACGTCGGCCAGCGGGCTCTTCTCGCCGCCCGCGATCAGCTCCTTGAGCTTTTCCTCCGCCTGGCCGGGATCGTTCAGTTGCGCAAAGCATTCGGCCAGCTGGAGCTTGGCCTGCGGAACCAACGCGCTCGACGGGAATGCGGCAATGACCTTTTCGTAGCGGTCCCGGGCGATTTTGAACTGCTTGTTCGCGAAGGCGGCGTCCCCGGCCTTCAGCAGCGCCTGCGCCCTGTCTTCGGTGTTCGTGTACCGGTTATACGCTTTCTCAAAGGCGGCGGCCGATTCGGCATACCGCTTCATTCCCCACAGGCTCCACCCCTTGCCCATCAGCGCCCGCGGCTGGCCCTGCCTGTCGGAAAAGGCCTCCAGGTAGTTCTGAAACTCCGTCGCGCTTTTCTCGTAGAGCTTCTGATCGAGCAGAACCTGCGCGAGGTCGAGTTGGGCCGCCGACGAGAGATTCTCCGAAGGCATGGCCCGGACCGCCTGCCGGAAAAGGGCCACGCCCTCGTCCACGCGGCCTGAACGGATCAGCAGCTTCGCGCGATACGCGTCGCCCTGCACTTTCATCGTCGGATCCGGCGCCATCCGGGTGCCCTGCTCCAGCGCGTCCACCGCCACCGCCACATTCGTCTGCGCTTCGTAAATCCGGGCCAGGGCAAACCAGGCCGTGGCGCGCCGGTCCGCCCGGGCCCCGTCGCGCTTGGCCAGTCCCTCGAGCACGTCGCGCGCCCTGGACCACTCGCCCCGGCCGACATACAAATCGCCCAGCCAAAGGCCGGCCTGAGCCGCCGCATCGCTCGCGGGATAGCCGGCGACCAGCCGCTCAAGCGTCGCCGCCGCATCGCCGCGCGCCCCCAGTTCGATCAGCGCGCCGCCCCAATCCAGCAGGTTGTCCGGCGCCTCCGGGGCATCGGGATGGCTCTTCTGAAAGTTCCTGAATTCGTCCAGGGCCAGGTCGAAGTTCTTCAA
>CALMZY010000098.1 GCA_937870865.1 uncultured Lentisphaerota bacterium
CGCAGCCGCGCGCCGCTCGAGTAGGCGAGCACGAAGGGCCGTGCGCCCTCCTGGCCGGGCAGCTGGTCCGCGAGGTAGCCCGCGATTGCGGAATCGTACTGGGCCGTGCGCGAAAAAACCTTCTGCGCCAGTTCGCGCCTCAGCGCGGGGGTCGTATCGCCGCCGCTTTCCTTCATTTCTTCAAGGACGCGATTGTAATCGGACGGGTCGCTGACGACGGTGACCGAGCGATGATTTTTCGCGGCGGAGCGGAGCATCGACGGGCCGCCGATGTCGATGTTTTCGATCGCTTCCTCAAACGTCACGCCCGGCTTGCTGACGGTGGCCTCGAACCGATAGAGGTTCACGCAGATGAGATCGATCGGCACCAGTCCGTGCTTCGTCATCGTGGCCTCGTGCTCCGCGTTGCCGCGCAGGTAGAGCAGGCCGCCGTGCACCTTCGGATGGAGCGTCTTCACGCGTCCGTCCAGCATCTCGGGAAAACCCGTGAACTCGGAAATGTCCTTCACGGGAATGTTGGCCTCGCGGATCGCCTTGGCGGTGCCGCCGGTGGACAGAAGTTCGACCCCCATCTCCGCCAGCGCCCGCGCAAAATCCACGACCCCCGCCTTGTCCGTCACGCTCAGCAGTGCTCTCTGAATTTTCATAGTGACCTCAAATTTAACCACGAATAAACACGAATGGACACGAAGTTAAAGAACAAGACGCTCCCATTCCATTTTTGCATGAGCGAAGTTCAGAATAACACCCACTCGACAGCTTGTGATTCTCAAGTAGTTAAGCATCTGCCCACGCTCGTGATCCGTGATTCGCGCTATTGTTTTAGCGTCTACCACAACCTTATCGAACGCAATCAGGTCGGGCACGAATTCGCCGACTTTGTGGTGTTTATAAACGATATTGTAGTTGGGCTGTTGTTTGAATGGAATGTTCCTGAGTCGGAACTCAACCACCAGCGCATTTTCGTACGGTTTCTCATGAAATCCGTGGCCAATCCCATTCAGAACATCCATGGCTGCGCCAACAATCGCGTAAACTTCCTTCTCGTGAACCCATTGGCACCGGGCGTCCTCTCCCACTCGCTTTGCCTGGCTCGAGGGAATCCGATATCTGACTCTGCCTCCCGGCTTCGTGTCCATTCGTGTTTATTCGTGGTTAATTTACCAGCTTCACCGGGGTCTTACCCTTCTCGACCCAGCCGATGACCACCGGATTCTCACCCGCGCCCTTCAGAACTTCCACGGCCTCCACGGCGTTTTGCTCGCGCACGAAGACAATCATGCCGATGCCCATGTTGAACACGCGGTACATTTCCTCGCGGGTGACGCGTCCCTCCTCCGCAATAAACCGGAAAAGGGGCGGCACTTTCCACGTGGAAAGATCGATCACCGCGCACGCGCCCTCCGGCAAAATGCGCGGCACGTTGTCCACGAATCCGCCGCCGGTGATGTGTGCCAGGCCCCTCACCGGCAGCCGGCTCATCAGCGCCTTGATCGGCTTGAGATAGCTCCTGTGCACCGCGAGGAGGACGTCCGCCACGGATTTCCGCAGCCCCGGAAACCGCTCGGACACATCCAGCCCGGCCACGTTGAAGATGACCTGCCGCGCCAGCGAGTAGCCGTTCGTGTGCAGCCCGCTCGACCGCAGGCCGATCAGCACGTCGCCCGGACGGATGGTCTCCCCCGTGATGACCTTCTTGCGATGCACTGCGCCGACGATCGTTCCGACAAGATCGTATTCGCCCTCGGGATACAAGCCCGGCAGCTCCGCCGTCTCGCCGCCGATCAACGTGCAGCCGTTCTGCATGCAGGCTTTGCACATCCCGTCGATCAACTGCGCGATCATCCTCGGCGACAGCTTCGACGCGCCGATGTAGTCGAGAAAGAACAGGGGCTCCGCGCCCTGCACGAGGATGTCGTTCACGCAGTGGTTGACGATGTCCTGCCCGACCGTGTCGTGCCGGCCCGCCATGTGGGCCACCTTCAGCTTCGTGCCGACGCCGTCCGTGCTGCTCACCAGCAGCATGTCGCTCCCCGGGGACTTGAACAGCCCGCCGAACGAGCCGATCTCGCCGACCGCGCCGGCGGTGAACGTTCTCTGGATTTTCTTTTTTGCACTTCGAAGCGCGCGCATCTTCACGTCGATGTTGACGCCGGCGCGGGCGTAGGCGGATTTTTTCGTCGTCATTTGTTTTTTGTCCGTGGTCAGTTGTTGTTTACAGACCCAGCAATTTGAAAGTCCGATTCACATCCTTGAAATGGCGGCTCAGGTCGAAGGCCTTATCGAGTTCCTTCGCCGAGATTTTCCCGGCCACGTCCTTGTCGGCGAGCAGAAGATCTTTCAAATCCGCGCCGGTCTCCCAGCAACGCATCGCGTTGCGCTGCACGATCTTGTAGCTGATTTCGCGGGACAGGCCCTTCTCGGTCAGGAGCAGCAAGACCTGCTGCGAGTGAACGAGGCCGTGCGTCAGGTTCAAGTTCTTCTGCATCTGCTTCGGGTACACCGTCATCGTGCGCACGAGCCACTCGAGCTTGGCGAGCATGTAGTCCATCGCGATCGTCGCGTCCGGAACGATCACTCGTTCCGCGGACGAGTGCGAGATGTCGCGCTCGTGCCACAGCGCAACGTTCTCCATGCCGGTCAGCGCGTAGCCGCGAAGCAGGCGCGCCATGCCGCAGAGCCGCTCGCCGACGATCGGGTTGCGCTTGTGCGGCATCGCGGACGAGCC
>CALMZY010000099.1 GCA_937870865.1 uncultured Lentisphaerota bacterium
GGAGCGTTCCGAATCGCTCGACGAAGCGGTGTCGCTCGCCCGGCAGGCCATGCTGTTGGAGCCGGCCAATCCGATGGCGATCGACACCCTGGGCTTCGCCCTGTTTCAGCAGGGCCGGTACCAGGAAGCGTGTGATGTCCTTGAGCGCGCCCGCGCCCGCGCCCGCTCATCTTCCCTGTCCGCGCAGACCGAGATCGGCCTGCACTTGGTGCGGGCCCATGTCAAGGCAGGCAACCCGCACCTCGCCCGGGAAGTGCTGGCGGACGTGTTGAAGCGCAACCCGAAAGCGAGCATACCGCCGGACCTGCGAAAACTCGCGGACGCGCAGTAGCGTCCCTTTCTTGACCGTTTCCCGTCTTTGCGTTAAAACCCCTTTCCGGATGGAACCCAACCACGATATCTATCGTAAAGAGGACCTTCCTCGTTTCAAGAAACGGCGGCGGCGCAGTTCCAGCGCAAGCCAGCCCTCCGTCGGAGTCCCCGTCCCGGGCCCCCGGCCCGAACCCGGCCCCAAGGATACCCGGAGCATGAGGATCGAGAACTGGGAGCCCACGCTGCCCCAGACCAACCACCACAGCCGGGCCGGCCGCCATGCCGAGCGGAGGAGCCGCCTGCTCTGGACCGTGCTGATCGGCATCTTCGCCGTTTACGCTGTATTCCTGATGATCTCCGTGGTGCGCGGGAAAAAACACGTTTCAGCCGTGGTCAACCAGGCCTCGGCCACCAACCAGGGGCAGGCCGATATCGTGGCAACCGATTTGCAGGTTGCCGTCGAAATACCGTTCAGGATATCGGACAAGATCGCCAACTGGAACCGCGTGCCCGACACGCTGATCGACGCGCAATCGCTCGCCGACCAGGGGCAGGTTCAGGAAGCACAGAGCAAGCTTGAGCGGGCGCTCGAGAACACGCCTCGCGTCTCGCGGCTTCAGATCAAGCTGGCGCAACTCCTGATTCAGAACAAACGCTACGACAAGGCGCGCGGCCTTCTGGTCGATGTCCTTGAATCCAATCCGGAGGACACCACGGCGCGGATGATGCTCGCCCGGGTTCTCGATCACCAGACCAACTACCCCGCTTCGCTCGCCGTCGCGAAATGGATTCTCGAGACGGACCCCAATTCCATCGACGCCAACGAAATCGCGGCCAATGCCTACCTCAACACGGATCGCAAAGGGCTGGCGGTGTCCCACCTGCGGAAAATCGTGCTCATTGAACGCGACAATCCGTTCGCGAAGAACAAACTCGCCATGACCTACACGCAGATGGGCGAGCACGTCAAAGCCATCCAACTCTTCAGCGAGTTGCTGGCGGACAACACCGCCGACTCCATGACGTACTACAACCTGGCCGTCTGCTACGCGAAAATGTCCGACGCCAACCAGGCGGTGGAAACGCTGACCCGGGCAACAAGCCTTTTCGGGCGGGATTTCGTCAGGAGCTGGCTGCAAAGCCCGGACTTCGACAACATCCGGAACGAACGCATCTTCCTTGCGCTGCAGTCATCGGACGACAGCCGCGGCGGAACCAACGCCCCCGCCGCAAACCTGGCGCCGGCAACCAACGTCCCGGCCGCAGCGACGGTAGGCACGCCTCCCTGATGAGGCGCGGGTTTTGCGGCGGCGCAGATCACGCGGGCTTGGTGGGATCCGACTTGTCCGCTTGCGAGGATTCCGGCGAGTCGGGCGACGAACCTTCCTTCTGGCCCTTCTTGAACTCGCTCAGGCTCTTGCCCAGCGAACGAGCAATCTCGGGGATTTTCCTGGCGCCGAAGAGAAGCAGAAGGACAACGAGAATCAGGACAATTTCCTGCCAGCCAAATCGTGACATGGAAACATCACTCCTTTCTTCCGTCATCAGGCGAACGCACGATCTTCTTCATCACTTGCTTCACCGTATCGCCTTCCCGCGGCTCACCTTCGACCACGTCCGCCGCGACGAACGGGAACCGTTCGGAGCCGTTGATTTTCACGCGGGCCACAACCGCTCCTTCGCGGCACACTTTCGCCTCCCCATCCGCTGAAGGCAAGCTCCCACATTGAATAATCACGTAGCCGCAGGGCGCGTTCACATGCATCACGCGGCCGATGGTGAACTCAACCTCCTTGACCGTGACCGGAGGCTCCGCGGGTTCCTGCGGCTCGCTCCGCGCGGCGCCCACGAAGGCCATCCCGCACATCAGAATCAATCCGTAAGCGATCTTGTTTGCGTTCATTTCAGCTTCTTTCGCGCCGGGGGAAGCCATGATCGCAACGGGCACTCCGCGCACCGCGGCTTCGGCCGGCACAGGTCCTTCCCCAGCGCCACGATCAGCGCGTGATACTCGTTGTACAGCGCGACGCGGCGCGGGAGACCGGCCGCGAACACGCGGGCAATGTCGTCATACGTCGCGCCGGACCCGATCCAGCCGTGCCTCATCATAAACCGGCGCGTGTAGGCATCAACCACGAAGGCAGGGCGGCCCGCGGCGTACAGGAGAATACTGTCGGCCGTTTCCGGGCCGATCCCGTTCACGCTCAGAAGCACCTCGCGGAGCGCCGGCGTCTCCAAAGCGAACAAGCGCCGCAGATCGCCGCCGAAGCGGCCGAACATCAGCTGCGTGAACGAACGCAGGCGCCGCGCCTTGACGTTGAAGTAGCCCGC
>CALMZY010000100.1 GCA_937870865.1 uncultured Lentisphaerota bacterium
GGGGTGTTCCGCAACATCGAGGACTGCCTTCTGCTGAACACGATCGGCGGGAATAGCGAGACGGTCATCGGTTGCGACATCGCCAAGCATACCGACTTCACCGTGCTCATCGCGATGGACTCGCGCACCGGCCACGCGTTCGACATGGACCGATTCAACCGTCTCGATTGGCCCATTCAGAAGGAGCGCGTTGTCGCCTTCGCCCGGAAACATCGCGGACGGCTCATTCTCGACGCCACCGGCGCGGGCGATCCGATTTACGACGACCTCATCCGCGTGTGCCCGAACATCACGCCGTTCAAGTTCACGAACCACAGCAAGACCGAGTTGATCCAGCGGCTCATCGTCGCCGTGGAGCAGAAGAAGGTGTTCTGGCCGTCAGCCTGGGACACGCTGACCAACGAGATGAAGCGGTACGAGTACAAGATCACGCCCGGCGGCCAGATCACCTACAATGCGCCGGACGGGTATCACGACGACTGCGTCATCGCGCTCGCGTTGGCGAACAAGTACAGGCAGGAGTACGCGCACACCGGCAGCATGGTCCCGTTTCCCCGGCCCTGCACAGACCACTCCCTCCATGCGGCGCATATTCGCGTGTTGCGATGAACCGCGCCCTGAGTGTCGATTCTGTCCTCGCTTTTTCGGACTCGCCCATGCTATGTACCCGGGTGGTCCGCGAACAACAAGGGGTGCATCATGAATCAGCTCGCAAGGAGCAGAGTCGGGTTGTTGTTGACGTGTGCGGTGTGTTGCCTGGTCGTTTTCGTTGCTTTCTCCCAGCAGGAGGACAAGCCCCCTATTGACCCCGAGACCTACAATGCGCTAATGGCCGCGCAGGTTTTCAGCGCCGGGGACCTTCAGGATTTCTATCTCGAACAGCGCGACGGTTATGTCGCGCTCCTCCCGCCCGATGCCGAATTCGTGCTTAGGCAGGGCGGTGTGCCCGATCTTCTGCCCTTTGATCCGAAGTCGTTTCCGGCCGAGTTCACGGAAGCCCTCGTGCCCGTTTACGAGAACAGCGTCCCCGTCTATCCGCTGACCCTCGCGGAGGATTTCACAACCCGCGAGACGTACTTCCTCAACGCCGACGGCAAGGAAGTCTACGCCCTCCCGGCGCTCAAGGACTACAACCCGTATGCCTTTCTCGAAGAACGCTACCCCGACCTGTTCCCGACGGCCTACGACTCCGAACTCACGGACTACCTCAAGGCCCTCTACGACCCCGCCCGGATTGAGATTCAAGTCAAGCTGATCGCCGCGGAGGACGTGGAGCCGTACCTCTACGCGCAAGCGCAGATCGCCGAAGCCGCCGCTCAGATGCAGTCCGAATTCCAGCAGGAAGGCGGCGGCGGAATGATGCTGCTGGATGAAGAGGAGACGAACCACCTTTGGCTCTCGATTCAGGGACCCGCGCAGGGGCTCACGAACATCGAAATTCAGGCACACATTCCTGCCGGGTTCACCAACGCGATTGAAATGTTCACCGGCACGAATCTCCTCAGCTTCTGGTGGACGCTGGCCGCCACCAACCTTGTGACGGAGGGCACCGACACGGTCTACTGGACCTACGAACTGACTGAAGATATGGGCCCCGTCTTTTTCGCCGCCGGCAAAGCCGGAGTGGATTCCGACAACGACGGCCTGACGGACGCGAGAGAGAAGTTCCTGTACCACACCGATCCGAATCTCGCCGACACGGACGGTGACGGCTTCAGCGACTACGACGAGATATTCGTTTACTTCACCGACCCGCTGGACAAGTACTCCGTCCCACCGCTTGATATGATGACTGCAAGCGGCAGTTCGATTGTCGACGAATCAGGGAACCCCGTCGTACTGAAGGCTGTCAATCTCGGCGGCTGGCTCGTCCTTGAAAACTGGCTGACGAAATTCCAGCCGACGGAATTCAGGTTCACCAACTACGCCTTGACGGTTGTGAACAACGATTTCGACGAAGCGACTATGAGGGAAATGCTGGTGCAAAATGTGGATTACGAGGTCGTGCTGGTCGCCGAGAAGCTCTCCGCTTCCAACGGGGTCACACGTCAGACGTGGAGCGGAAAAATGCCCCCATTTATCGGGGATTTCGACGCGAACGATTGGATTGCCTTTTCCAACGTGAACTTCGGTGCGGGAGTAAGCAACCTGACTTTCGTTCTGGCCGAAAGCAATGCCGCCGCCGGGAAGTTCATCGACGTGCGAGTGGATGATCCTCTGACCGGCCGAGTGGTTTGCACCCATACAGTAGAGGGGACCGGCTATGATTGGGATAGCATCGGAGCCCAGACCGAAGAGAACATCACGTTGTCGGGCACGCAGACGGTTTACTTTGTTGGACGGGGCGGTGGAGGGATTGCCAACCTGCTTTCTTTCCGTTTCTACCGGGACACGAACGCGCGGCAACTGATCGAGACATTTCGCAACGCGTACCTCCAAACTAACGACCTCGACCGAATCAAGGAGCTTGGGTACAACTGCGTGCGCGTGCCGTTCGGCTACAGCCTGATTCAGGACGAGACTGGCACGAACTATCTGGTAGAAGGCTGGAACCGGCTCGACACTTTGCTCTCTGAATGCGCCAAGCGGCGGATATGGGTCATTCTTGACCTGCACAGCACGCCGGGCGGTCAGAACTGGTATGAACATTGTGGTCAGCCGAACGGGCTGAGAAACCGCCTCTGGACAAACCCGAAGTGCCAGGACAGGACCGTCCACCTTTGGAACACGGTTG
>CALMZY010000101.1 GCA_937870865.1 uncultured Lentisphaerota bacterium
GGATGTCCACGAGCCCGGGGAGGGCGCACGCCGCCTCGCAGGCCTTCGGGTTGTATTTCATCGTGCAGGAGCCGAGCGGGTAGAAGTGCGTGTCGACCGAGAAATTCAGGCGGGAGAGCGCGGTGAAATGACGCACGACATCGCCTTCGGAAAGCTCGGGCAGTTCCGCGGGCTTCTCCCGCAGCATGCACGAGTCGATCCGCGGCATTTCGTCCTCCTTCAGCGGCGGAACCTGGACCGCGCGCCGGCCCGGGGAGCTTTTCTCATAGATCAGTTTCATGCGTGCTTCCTTCTCAAATGCCTAATGTCGAATAACCAATGACTAATGAATTCCGAATGTCGAATGCCTAAACCTTTCCATTCCGGCCAATGGCCGCGAAGATCAGATGAAGCTCCTTGGCCTCGTACCATAGTCTACGAGCCCGCTCTTTGAGAACCGGTTCTGCCTTCGCAATCATTCGCAACCAATGCTTTGTTTCCCGGGCTTCGCGCTTGCAGATACCAATCTTGTGCAGGAAATCCCTTTTCGTGCCAGCATCGTCCGCCTCGCAGTAGTTAGCCCCTACGCTCGTTGCGGACCGCACAAACTGGCTGATCAGCGGCGTGTTCACCGGCCCAGCGGGTATGACCTTGGCGAAATCCACTGCGGTCTCTCCGAATATCGCGGTTCGCTCTTCGAGGTCGTATTTTTCGGGTTTCGTCATTCTTTCGTCATTTGTCATTGGTCATTTGTCATTTCACAGCACCGACTCCAGCTTTGCCGCCAGCACATCGATCTCTTCCTTGGTCCTCTTCTCCGTGAACGCAAGGAGCAGGACGTTTTCCATTCCCTTGTAGTAGCGGCCGACGGGGAAGCCGGCGGCGATACCCTGGTCGATCAGCGCGCTGACCACGTTCGACGCGTCGCAGGGCAGCGTCATCGCGAATTCGTTGAAGTAGTTCTGCGCGAAGGTGGGGCGGACGCCCTCGATGTTCTTGAGCCGCTTGCGGGCGTAGGCGGCGCGCGCGGCGCACAGGCGGGCCGTTTCCACGAGGCCGTGCTTGCCCATGAGGGAAAGGTACATCACCGCCCGGAGCGCGCAGAGCGCCTCGTTCGAGCAGATGTTGGACATCGCCTTCTCCCGGCGGATGTGCTGCTCGCGCGCCTGCAGCGTGAGGACGAAGCCGCGGCGGCCCTGCGCGTCCTGCGTGGCGCCTACGATCCGGCCGGGCATCTTGCGGACGTGCTTCTTCAGCACCGCCATGAAGCCGAGGTACGGGCCGCCGAACGAGAGCGGCAGGCCGAGGCTCTGGCCCTCGCCGGTGACGATGTCCGCGCCCATCGCGCCCGGCGTTTTCACCAGTCCGAGCGCGAGCGGGTAGGCCGAGAACACCGCGAGCGCGCCGGCCGCGTGCGCCGATTGGACGAGATCGGACAAGTCGTCCAGGCAGCCGAAGAAATTCGGGTTCTGCACGAGGACGGCCGCCACGTCTTTTGTCAGCTTCGCCTGGAACGCGGCGCGGTCCGCAAGCCCGGCGGCCAGGGGAATTTCCTCGTACTCGATCGACAGGTTCTGCGTGTAGCACTTGAGCATGGTGCGGTAGATCGGGCTGACGCCCTCGTCCACCAGCACGCGGTTCCGGCCGGTGATCCGCAACGCCATCATCAGCCCTTCGAACAGCGCCGTGCCCCCGTCATAGAGCGACGCGTTGGCCGCCTCCATGTCCGTCAATCGCGAGATGGCGGTCTGCCATTCGTAGATCGCCTGCAGCGTGCCCTGGGATGCCTCGGGCTGGTAGGGGGTGTACGCGGTGAAGAATTCGCCGCGGCTGGCCAGGGAGTCGACGGCGGCCGGAATGAAGTGATCGTAAAACCCGGCGCCGCAGAAGTTGATGAGCCGGGTGGAGTTGCGGGCGGCGATCCCGCGCAGGCCCTGCATGACCTCCAGCTCCGATTTTCCCTCCGGCACGTTGAACGATTCCGTCTGGAACTCGCCGGGAATATCCACGAACAGATCGTCGAACGATTTCGCCCCGACGGATTCGAGCATCGCGCGCCGCTCGGGGTCGCTCGCCGCGCAGAATGAAGTATGTGACATCGGATAATCTCCCGTGAGTGAAAAACCGCGCGGAAGAATCTACCCGCGAACGGGACGCGGCTCAATAGGGAAGTGAAGACGCGGCTCGGCAGGGACCCGTGCTTCGCGAAGCGCTTCGCAGGGCAAGCTGCCTCGCCCCACCATGCAGCGTTTCCATCGGGTAGGGCGAAGCCTCCCGGCTGAGCCGTGGGGTTAGTCATGCGGCTCGGCAGGGACGCCTCGCCCTACCTCGGAACGTTGCCACGTGTACGGCCAGTCTTCTGGATCGCTAACCAATCCACCGCGGACCGGGTTGTTACGTACGTATGACGCTTTTTCGACGAACTCTGCATCATTCCGCAGTCGATGCTCAAAGAAATCGGGCTGCCAGACAATACCCAGATATTTTGCGTGATAGCCCTTCCATGCTTTGATCGTTTGCCGAATGCCCCGCTCGCGATCGAAGCACGCGATCATGTGAAGATGATCCGGCATGACAACCATGAGCCAGACATACCAACGCTGTATGTTCTCATACACATCGATGCTCTGCATGAGCATCTCGGCCCTGCCCTGCCGACAGAGCTGGTCTTTTCCCCGGGGTTTGCTGTTGATGGTTATGAAGTACCGTTCATCGTCAGGCACCCACGATGGAATGTCGTGCGGGAGCTTCTTGCGCTGCGGAAGATCCGGTTTCATTGTCCTGTCCCGTTTGTATCCGGCTCGGCGGGGACCCGTGCTTCGCGAAGCGCTTCGCAGGGCAAGCTGCCTCGCCCCACCATGCAGCGTTTCCATCGGGTAGGGCGAAGCCTCCCGGCTGAGCCGCTTATGAGCCCTTGCGGCGCGCGGTCCCGCTCTTATAGAACGGCAGGTCCACGACCGTGGCCGGGAGCCGTTTGCCGTGGACGTCGATCTCCAGCCGCTGGCCGGGTTGCGTGAGCGCCTTGTCCACGTAGGCCATCGCCACGGCGACGCCGAGGCTGGGAGCGATCGAGCCGCTGGTGATTTCGCCGACGACTTTATCGCCGGACATGACCTTGTCCTGCGCGCGCGCGGCGCGCTTGCTGTCGAGTTGCAGCCCGACCAGGAACTGCGGCACGCCGTTTTCCAGGTCGCGGTTGACGGCGGGTTTTCCGATGAAGTCCTTTTTCAGTTCCATGAACTGTCCGTGGCTTGCCGCGATCGGGGTGCGCGCGGTGGACAACTCGTGGCCGTACAGCGGATAGCCGACTTCCAGCCGGAGCGTGTCGCGCGCGCCGAGGCCGCCCGGCTTGATCGCGCTCTTCTCCAGGAACAGGTTCCAGAACCGCTCGACCTCGGCGGCCGGGCAGTACAATTCGTAGCCCCACTCGCCCGTGTAGCCGCTGCGGCTGAGCAGGCAGGCGGTTCCGTCGAGCATCACGCGCGTGGACCAGAAGTACTTGAGGTCCGGCAGGCGGACGCCGAGGGCTTTTTCCATTTCAGCGCGCGACTCCGGGCCCTGGATATCCAGTTTTCCGGTCATCGGCGTAATATCGGTGAACACCGTTTGCGGTGAAAGCCGGCTGCGGATCCAGTCCGCATCCGCCGCGCATGTCCCCGCGTTTACCACCAGCCAGAAGTGGTCCTTGTCGCACCGGTAGCAGGTGAGGTCGTCCAGCACGCCGCCGTCGTTGTTCAGCAGGTAGCCGTAGCGGCACTGGCCGATGGCGATGCCGGCGACGGACTGGGTGATCAGGCGATCGAGATCGGCCTCGGCGGTCGGGCCGCGGAGCTCGAACTCGCCCATGTGGCAGATGTCGAAGATCGTGGCCTTGCCGCGGGTCCAGGCGTGTTCGGCGAGGATTCCCTCGTATTGAATGGGCATGTCCCAGCCGCCAAATGGCGCCATCTTGGCGCCCAATTCGAGATGAGATTCGTACAAAGGAGTGCGGTTCATAAGGACGTTTATAAAACATGATGCCTCAAGCACCAATATCATTTTGGCTGTTCGGAAGCCCTCTGCCACGGTCCCCTGGCGCGTTCTGCCTGCCCGGTAAGAATCCGCCCCGGGACATTTGAAAAAATACCGCTTTGTCCTTATCCTTAATAAGGAAGGGTTGAACTTGAACTGCGACATCACAGGGATCCTCAGGAATTGGGACTACGATCCGACAAGCGTTCGCGCGCGTTGGATCAAGGGCCGCGACGGCAGCATGAAAATCCAGCTCCGGCTGGACCTCGGGCTGTTCCAGATGGAGGTCGAAGGGCGGCCGGACGGCGCGCGCCCGCGCGGTTACGCAACCCTGCTCGACTATTACCGCGTGATCAGCCGGTCCACGCCCCGCAGCAAGGAGGCGTTTGTCCTCAACAGCGACGCCTGCGCGGAGCTTCAGCAGGAGGCGGTGCAATTCTACTACCGCTACCTCGCGTTCCACGCCTTGAAGGACTACGACGGCGTGATCCGCGATACCGACCACAATCTCGGCCTTCTCGAGCTGGCATCGCGATACGCGGAAAACGACGACCTCTCGTGGCAGTTCCTGCAGTTCTACCCGTATGTCCGGATGATGAACGCGCGGGCGAAGGCCGAAAAGGCGATGGGCGAGAAGAAACATGAAGAGGCGGCCGGCATCCTGCAGAAGGCGCTCGACGACATCCAGGCATTCTTCACGGAGTACGGGGATGTCGAGAAGGATCGGCCGGAAGTGGATTTGCTCATCGACATGATGAGCCAGCTCAAGGGCCAGCGCCCCGTGTCGAGCGCGGAAAAGCTTCGCGAACAACTCGACCAGGCCATCGCCGCGGAAAACTACGAGAAGGCCGCCGTTCTCCGCGACAAGCTGAACGGCTTGAAGGCGAAGGCGGAGAAGAAAGCCTAGGCGCGTACCCGCGGATTTTCTTGCTGACAGCCCCGGCGGAACCGTTACTGTCTGCCGTTGTGACCGCGCAAAAATACCTTCCTCTTGTCCTGCTCCTGGGCGTCGCGCTGTCCTGCGGCGCCTATGAAGACGGCGACTGGCAGTTCTGGAACACGGACGGCGTCGAGCACAAGCTGTCGGACAAGGCCCGGCTGTCTTTCGATGCCGAGGTGTATTTCGGCGACGACATGACGGACTTCTACTACCGGCACGTTCAGCCGGGCGCCAGCCTGCTCCCGGCCCCGTGGATTGAGGTCGGCGTGAATTACCGCTATCTCGAAGAGAAGAAGAGCGGCGAGTGGATGACCGAAAACCGGCCTGCCGCGTGCGCCACGCTGATCTGGAAGCCGGCGGGGTTTGCCGTTTCCGATCGCAACCAGCTGGAGTACCGGAGCCGCGAGGAGCAGGACGACACGTGGCGCTACCGCAACAGGCTCCGCGTGGTGGCGCCGCTGAAATTCACGAAGCTCTGCCTGCAGCCGTACGCGGACGAGGAAATCTACGTGGACATCGACGAGAAGGAATTTCAGCAGAACCGCGCGTCGGTCGGCCTGACGGCGAAACCGCTGAAGAACCTGAAGACGGATGTCTACTACATGAAGAAAATGGATTGGAAAGCCGGCGACTGGCTCGAAACCAATATCCTCGGACTGCAGATCCG
>CALMZY010000102.1 GCA_937870865.1 uncultured Lentisphaerota bacterium
CGTGGCTCTTCGTGACCATCCTGCCGCCGCTGTTCGGCATGAAGGGCAGCGTCGTGGAAGTCAGCATGGCGGAGATCGCGCAGAGCGTCTTCATCTACCTGGGCATCCCGTTTCTTGCCGGCGTCATCACGCGGTTCAGCCTTCTCAGGCTGAAAGGGCGCGAGTGGTACGAACAGAAGTTCATTCCGAAGATCGCGCCGGTGACGCTGATCGCCCTTCTGTTCACGATCCTGGTGATGTTCTCGCTGAAGGGAAACCTGATCATTCAACTGCCGCTGGATGTTCTGCGCATTGCGGTCCCGCTGACCCTGTACTTCGTGGTCATGTTCATCGTGACGTTCTTCCTGTCGCGCAAGATGGGCGCGGCCTACGAGCCGACCGCCACCGTCGCGCTCACCGCCGCCAGCAATGACTTCGAACTGGCGATTGCCGTGGCCGTTGCGGTGTTCGGCATTGGCTCCGGAGTGGCATTCGCCACGGTGATCGGCCCGCTGGTCGAAGTCCCGGTCATGCTTGGTCTGGTCCACGTGTCGCTGTATTTCAAGCGGAAGTATTTCGGAGTTGCATCCTCGTAGACGCGATTTCGAAATCGCGTCTACTATGAGAAAGGCGAATTATGAGTCACGATGAAACGATCCGCGAGACCGTCCGGCGCGGCTACGCGAGCATCGCGACGCAGGGCGGCTCCTGTTGCGGGCCAACAAAGAGCTGTTGCAGCAGAAGCGATCCCGGCAATGTGGCGAAGGCCGTTGGATACTCCGACGCCGAACTGGCGACGCTGCCCGAAGGCGCGAACATGGGGCTTTCGTGCGGCAATCCCACCGCGCTGGGGGAGTTGAGACCGGGAGAGACGGTCCTGGACTTGGGCAGCGGCGGCGGCTTTGACGTGTTCCTGGTCGCTCAGAGGGTGGGGACCACCGGCCGCGCTATCGGCGTGGATATGACGCCGGAGATGTTGGACAAGGCGCGCCGCAACGCCACCGCATTCACCCAGCGAACCGGCCTGAACAACGTGGAGTTCCGGCTCGGTGAGATCGAGCACCTGCCCGTTGCCGATGCAAGCGTGGATGTGGTGATTTCGAACTGCGTCATCAATCTTTCTCCCGACAAGCCGCAGGTATGGCGCGAGGTGTTCCGCGTCCTCAAGCCCGGCGGGCGTGCGGCGGTCTCCGACCTGGCCCTGCTTCAGCCGCTCCCTGATGCGTTGAAGAAATCGGTACAAGCCCTGGTCGGATGCGTGGCAGGTGCGGTGCTTGTCGACGAGACGGAGGCCATGCTGAAATCCGCGGGCTTCGTCGAGATCTCGCTCGTCAAGAAAACGGACTACGTCGAATCCATGACGGAATGGAACGATCCGCTGTATCGATCGATTGTGACGCAAGTGTCATCCGGCGCAAAGATCAGCGACTACGTCACAAGCCTTTCCGTGTCCGCGAGAAAGCCTTCCTCGTAGCCTCTACGCCGGGTTGAATTTCTTGAGTGGAAGTGGTCTGTCGTGGATGTATACTCAACCGCGTGGGCAACGCAGATGTCAGTTTCTAACATGGAAGGAATACACCATGGGTACCATCGGCAGGAAGATCGTTGATATGGACGTGAAGCAGCTCGTCAAGGTGCTGAACCAGGCGTTCTCCGACGAGTGGCTGGCCTACTATCAGTACTGGATTGGCGCGAAGGTGGTGAAGGGGCCGATGAAGGAAGCGGTCATCGCGGAGTTGACCCAGCATGCGGCGGACGAACTGCGGCACGCGGACATGCTTTCCGCCCGGATCATCCAGCTCGGCGGGACGCCGGTGGCGGAACCGAAAGAGTGGTACAAGCACACGAACTGCGGCTACGACGCGCCGGACAACCCGTTCGTGAAGAACGTGCTGGCGCAGAACATCAAGGGCGAGCAGTGCGCGATCATGACGTACAAGAAGCTGGTCAAGCTGACGGCGGAGAAGGACCCGGTGACGTACAACATCGTTCTCCAGATTCTGCAGGACGAGGTCATGCATGAGGAGGACCTCCAGGCTGAGATGGAAGACCTCGAAACCATGTTGAAAATCGGCAAGGGCAAGTAGGCGGCAAGGCGGCCTGGCCGGGCGGTCAAACGCGCAAGGAGAGACGGGTATGCAGGTTACTCTGGTGTACGTGAAGGTGAAGCCGGGGCACGTGGAGGAGTTCGTCGAGGCCACGAGGAAGAACCACGAGGGGTCCATCAAGGAGCCGGGCAACATATGCTTCGAGATATGCCAGTCCGTCGAGGACCCGTGCTCGTTCGTCTTCTACGAGGCGTTCAAGACCCCGGAGGACGTCGCCGCGCACAAGACAACCGCCCATTACCTGGCCTGGCGCAAGGTGGCCGATCCTATCATGGCCGAGACGCGCCGGGGCGTGGCGTATAACCGCCTCTATCCGAAGTGAGGGTGGGGAAGCCTCCCATCTCGTCACGTGTTCGCCACGCCCTTGCGGGCGCGGCTACGCTCTCTTCGTGGCCGCCGGCGCAAGCCGGTGGCATTGCGAGTTGAATAACCCGCTGCGAAAGCAAGGCGATCCTTGATACTGGCGGCTGGATGCTGGATACTATGGTTGACCGCTGACTTCTGATCTCTGACATCTGTTTTGTGGGGGCGCACTGGTTTCGACGTGTAGGTTGGAGCTTCAGTGGCGCGCCGGGGACCCCGGTCGGCCCCGTTAACAATCCGGGAAACAAACACAAAAGCCAACTCAGACTTGGCCCTCGCGGCTTAATGCCGTGACGTCTCGCCGCAGACACCTGCTAAGCGGTTGAGGCGTAGACAGCAGGGTAGTCCCGCTGCGGGGTGGCCGCGCGGCGGGGCGAAACTTTTTCGTGGCCGCTGGTCCCGCGGATGGCCTGTTCGCCGGCAGTTCGCAGGATGAGATTCAAAGACGAAACACGCGCGTAGATGCTGAAGTGACTCTTATGCGGACGGGGGTTCGATTCCCCCCGCCTCCACCATCTTGATA
>CALMZY010000103.1 GCA_937870865.1 uncultured Lentisphaerota bacterium
AATGCGTAGGATTTTCAGCGCGCTCCACTCCGCGAATGTTCAACGCCTTCAGCCCCAGGAGTACATCCACCGCGCGACGCAGCGTTTCGTCGCCTCGAACGCGCTCCCGGAGCCGCTTGTCTTCTTTCTCTTCGTCCGACAGCTCCTTCTTTCCATCCTCTGGCGGCTCGGGCTCATATTCGCTCTCAGGCACCGCCGTCGGCGCCACCACGAGGTCGGGCTTCACCCCATCGGTGCCGTTGTAGATTTGCCCGTCCGCCACCACGAGACGCTTTGTCGCCAGGTACAGCCGGCCGCCGCCGGGCAGGTCCAGGACCTCGCGCACCAGCGGATCGCCGCTGGTGACCGAGCCGATCAGCATGACGCCGCGCGTGCTGCCGGCCAGGGCCGCGGCCAGCACTTCTGCCGCGCCGCGGGTCCCTTCATCCACCAGGATCATGGCGGGCATGCTGAGCAGCAGCGACGAGTTGGACTTGTACACGTTGATGTCCTGGTCCTGGCTGTCGCGAAACGTGAACAGCACGGCGCCGGATTCCGCGAAGAGGCTTGCGGCGTCCGCCGCGCCCTGGGGGTCCGCCCCACCCGCCCCGCGCAGGTCCAGCACCACGCCGGCCCGCCCGGTCTCCGCCCAGCCGCGCATCGTCGAGACAATGTCCTTGCCCGATCGCTCGTAGATGCCGTTCAGCTTGAGGTAGCAGAGATTGGCGGGCAGCTCCTCCGCGATCTGGATGGCCCCGGCTTGAACCGGATCGCGCTTCACTTCGATCTCGCGAACCGCGGCATTGGTGTCCTGCACCTTCAAGAGCACGGTCTGATCGGCCGCGCGAAGCAGCTCGCCGACTTCCCACAGCTTGAGGCCGGCGACATTTCCCTTGTCGATCTCCTGCACGATCTCGCCCGGCTTCAATCCGGCCTCCTCGGCCGACGAGTTTTTCTTGACCTCGATGATGACGAATGTGTTGTTGGTCAACACCACGGTGATGCCGACCTCGTAAATGATTCCCTCGTTCTCTTCCATCAACTGCTTGAAATCTGCGTCCGACAGCAGGCAGCCCTGCGGATCGGCCGCTTGGATCACCGCGTCCACCGCCGCCTGGCAGGCCTCCTGAGAATCCAGGGGCAGGCCGTACTCCTGAATGACGGCCACGACATCTTTGACGGCTTGAATGACGTCGTTCGACGGCGCGATGACGGAATCCTGGGCGAAAAGCGGTCCGGCGCCGAGGATCAGGACGGCGAATACGCAAAAGAGCTTCTTCATTTCTTTCCCTTCCGCTGGGCAAGCAGGCGCTTGTTCCCCTCGTCCACTTTCCTCTTCAGCCGGCTTTTATGTTCGGACAGCTTCTTCTGCAGATCCACGCGGTTCAACGCCAGCATCTGCACGGCGAGAAGCGCTGCGTTGATGGAGCCGGCCTTGCCGAGAGCCACGGTCGCCACGGGAACTCCCGCGGGCATCTGCACGGTGGACAGCAGGGCGTCCAGTCCGTCCAGCGCCCCGCCCTTGATCGGGATCCCGATCACCGGCAGGATGGTCTGCGCGGCCAGAACTCCCGCCAGATGCGCCGCCGCACCCGCCGCCGCGATGATCACCTTGATGCCGCGGCCGGCCGCTTTGCCGGCGAACGCGGACGCTCGCTGGGGAGTCCTGTGCGCCGAAATCACGTGGACCTCACACTCCACGCCAAACCATTTCAGCGTCTCGACGGTTTCCTTGACGGTGTCCCAATCCGAGTCGCTGCCCATGAGGACGGCGACGGGAGGTGTCTGTTTCATTTTCTTACTCATATTGTCCCTCGTGTTTCCTGAATGACCAATGTCCAACTGGCATAGCATGCCGCATTCGGTCATTTGACATTCCTTGGTTATTCAGATTTGGGCATTGGTCATTTCGCGTGTAGCGCGCGCGCGGCAATATCCCTGCGATAATGCGCACCCGCAAACCGAATTCTCGAACCCGCGGCGTACGCCCGATCCACCGCCGCCCGCAGATCGCGGCCGAGTGCGGTCACGCCCAGCACGCGCCCGCCCGCCGTCACGACGCGCCCACCGTCCAGCTTCGTCCCCGCGTGGAACACGACAACATCCTTCATTGCCGCGACGTCGGCCAGGCCGTCGATGACGTCGCCCTTCCTGTAATTGCCGGGATACCCGCCCGCCGCCATGACCACGCAAACGCACGCCTCGGCCTTCCACCGCACCATGCCGTCGCTCAGCGCC
>CALMZY010000104.1 GCA_937870865.1 uncultured Lentisphaerota bacterium
GCTGGCCGTCCGGCGCTCCCACCATTGTAAAGCTATTGCGGTTACACAACACTAGTATCTAGCGCAACCCGCGGGCCTGGGCAACTCGCATTCGTTCTTTCCATTTCACGAAATGTTTTTACACTGTGCCGAGGGTCATTCATGGAGCCACTTCTTCCAAAACGCTACCACCTCGTTGGGGTGGCCGGTGTCGGCATGAGCGCGCTTGCGCAAGTGCTTCTTGCGCAAGGACATACGGTAACAGGCTCGGACCGCTACATCGACGACGGGCAGGAGCTTGCCATTTTCCGGAAGCTGCGGATTTGCGGCGTGCTGCTGATGCCGCAGGACGGGTCGGCGATTGCGCCGGACACGGCCGCGGTGATCGTCAGCACGGCGATCGAGGAAGACAACGCGGATGTGCGCGCCGCGCGGGAAAAAAAGATTCCGATCATGAAACGGGCCGAGATGCTCGCGTGTCTCGCCGCGGGACACATCGTCGTGGGCGTGGCGGGGACCTCCGGGAAGACGACGGTGACGGGCATGCTGGGCTGGATTCTGGAATGTCTCGGACAGGATCCGACGGTCGTGAACGGCGGCGCGGTGGTCAACTGGCGCAGCGAGTACCGGATTGGGAATGTCCGCATGGGTTGGTCGAGACTCTGGGTGGTCGAGTTGGACGAAAGCGACCGCTCGCTGCTGGGCTTTGCGCCCGATTGGGCCGTCGTGAACAATATTTCCAAGGATCATTTCGAGCTGGCGGAGGTTCAGTCTCTGTTCCGGGACTTTGCGAAGCGGGTGCGCCGCGGAATTGTCTGCGGGGCAGGGGTCTCTGCCGTTCTTCGCGATGCCATGGACCGAGGGAAGCCCGAACCCGCGGTGATCGAGGAGCCGATCGATCTGGTCGAGGAGAACGGGCATCACGGATTCCACTACAAGGGCGTCTCGTTTTCCTGTCCGACGATCGGGCGGCATAACGCGGAGAATGCGTTTGCGGCTGTCGTGCTGTGCGAACGCCTGGGGCTGAACCTGACCGCGGTTCGCAACGCGTTGAGCTCGTTCGGAGGCATCGAGCGGCGTCTAGAGAAGGTGGGCGAGTCGAACGGGGTGACCGTCATCGACGACTACGCGCACAACCCGGCGAAGATCCGGGCCGGGTGGCAGGCCCTGGTGCCGGCGCATCGGCGAATCCTCGGGGTGTGGCGCCCGCACGGGTTCGGGCCGCTGGCCTCGATGCTGAATGAACTCGCGGAGACCTTCGCCGAGGTGTGCCGGACCGGTGACCACCTGTATATTCTCCCCGTCTACTATGCTGGCGGAACGGCGAAACGGGAGGTGACGTCGGAAAATCTGGTGCGGGAACTGAAGGCGCGTCACGTTCCCGCGGAACTGGTTTCCGATTACGATGAGCTGCGGGCGCGGCTCGTCAAACGCGCGAAACCCGGCGACGCCGTGTTGTGCATGGGCGCCCGGGACCCCCGGCTGCCGCTGTTTGCGCGGGAGATGCTGGATGGGCTGAAGTAGATCGTCCGCGGTCCGTGCGGAAAGTTGTGGAATTCCACTGTATTCCCTGTAGTTTATCCCGGCGTTGTCTCCATGAACTCGGAACCATCATCCACATCATCCAATGCGTGGAACCGCCCCGGCGGATACGCCGAGGTGTTGCGCGTGTCGTGGCCGCTGATCATCAGCATGGGTTCCTTCACGATGATGCAGTTTGCGGACCGGATGTTCCTGGCGTGGTACAACACGGTGTCCATCCAGGCGGCCTTGCCCGCCGGTATTCTCTCGTTCACGCTCATCTGCGGATTCATGGCCCTGGCGGGCTATTCAAACAGCTTCGTGGCCCAGTACTTCGGAGCGGGCGACAAGACCGGGTGCAGCCGTTCGACGGCGCAGGGGGTGTGGATGTCCGTCGTGTCCTGGCCGATGATGCTGGCGTTGATGCCGGTGGGCCGGTGGATTCTGCGGGTGAGCGGTCACGCGCCGGAAGTGCTGGCGGAGGAGATGATCTACTTCAACGTCCTCATGGTCGGAAGCGTGGCCGTGCCGCTGGGATCGGCCGTCAGCGGTTTCTTCACGGGAAAAGGCGACACGAAGACCAACATGTACGCCAACCTGGCCGGCAACGTGGTCAACGTGGTTCTCGACTACGCCATGATCTTCGGCCGGTGGGGTTTCCCGGAGATGGGAATTCGCGGGGCCGCGTGGGCGACTGTCGTCGCAGGATTTGTCGGCCCGGCGATCATGTTCGCGATCTATTTCGGGCGGAAGATGAATGCGGAGTTCCAGACGCGGTCCACGTTCCGGTTCGACGGGAAGCTGTTCGCGAGGATGATCCGGTTCGGCCTGCCGTCCGCCGGGCATCTGTTTCTCGATGTCAGTTCGTTCAGCCTTTTCGTCCTCCTGACGGGCCGGTTGGGCAGCGTGGCCTTGTCGTCCAGCAACATCGCGCTCGCGATCAACAACGTGGCGTTCATGCCGCTGCTGGGAATCAGCATCGCGGCGTCGATCCTCGTGGGCCAGTATCAGGGCCGGGGCGACAGCGAAACGGCGGAGAAGGCGGGATGGACCTGTCTGAAGATCGGATGGATGTACATGGCGGTCGTGGGCTTGACGTTCGTCCTGTTCCCCCGGTGGTATTTCGAGCTGTTCTCCAGCCGCGGGTCCGGAAGTTTTCCGCTCAACGAAGTGCTTTCCGTGGGGCGCGTCCTGCTCGGCATGATGGCGGCCTGGGGCCTGCTCGACACGATCAACCTGATTGTCTCGGGCGCGCTCAAGGGCGCCGGCGATACGCGCTTCGTCATGTACTACTCGGTGGTCATGGCGTGGGGGGTGTGGATCACCGGCGAACTGGTGATCCTGCTCGTGCTCAAGCTCGGAATCGTCGCGGCGTGGGTCTGGCTCATGGTGTACGTGATTCTCATGGCCGTCGGCTTCATCTGGCGGTACCGCAGCGGCCGCTGGAAGAGCATTGAGCTGATCGACCGGGAAACGCCCGTCCAGCCGCCGCGCGGCGGCGCGGAAGCGATGATCGTGGTGGAATGACCCCAAGACGGCGCGGGCTATATCTCCGCGGCGTTCGGCGGGATCGCCGGCATTTTCGCCGACATCTTGAGAAGCTGGAGACAGCGTTCCTTCATTTTCCAGGCGACGGCCATGGTTGTCCCGAAGGGCAGGACGCTTAGCACATAGACCCAGGGCGGCGGGTCGAAGGTGTAGGCGACGTATCCGTTCGTCTCGATCGCCGCGACAATCGTCGCATAGAGCGCGTGTGCGAGGGGAATGAGCATGAATGCTGCCGACAGCCAGCCAGCGACCCGGGTCTCGAAAACAAACGTGCGGTCGTGCAGGAGCGCACCGGCTTCGCCGGCCAGGCGGTTCACGATGAACATCCCCCAGGCGGTGCAGAGGATCAGCGCGGACACGTTCAGGTTGAAGTAAAGAGCGTGCGGCATCTTGCGCCACCAGTACACGAAGGGGGCGAGATAGACTTCAACCAGGAGAAGAAGCAGCAGCAGGCGCACGTACCGCGCCCATGCGTCGCTCAAGGTGCCGGCTCGCTGAAGAAACACCGCTCCGATGTAGGCCAGGAGAACCCCGAACACGTACACGGGCATGTGCACGAACGAAACGACACG
>CALMZY010000105.1 GCA_937870865.1 uncultured Lentisphaerota bacterium
GATTCACGGCCCTGACCGCGACCGACGGCCTTCATGCCGTCGACGTGTTCCGGAAGAACGCGGACAAGATCGTCTGCGTGGTCCTCGACATGACCATGCCGCACATGGACGGCGTGGAGACGTTCCACGAGCTGAAGAAGATTCGCGACGACGTCGTCGTCATCCTCTCCAGCGGCTACGACGAACACGAAGTGTCGCGCCGCTTTGCCGGCGCCGGCATCGCGGGCTTCGTCGAAAAACCGTACACCCGCGCCACGCTGTGCAACGCCATCCGGCGCGTCCTCGACTCATCGACCGGGAAGCGTTGACGCGGAACCGGGGCGCGGCCCCCCTTGACTTCACAGGCCGGCCAGTGAACAATTCCCTGCGGCTGCCATGCCGGCGAAAAACGTGACAGAACAAATGCAGGCCAACCGCACCGACGGCGCCGTGGTCGTCTGTCGGACGCTTGTATCGTCTTTCGTCAAAGACCCCGCGCGCATCGCCGAAACGGCCGAAATGGCCCGGCACGCCCAGCTGCTGGCGGGCAAGCTTCAGTTCCCCTTTTCAGACGTGCAGAAGATGATCCTCGCCGCCTGGCTCTCCGCCCTCGGCGACCGGCGGGACCTGATCGATCCGCTCGTCGCCCAGCACGGCTTGACGGAGGTCCTCGGCCTCGGCAAGCATGCCGCGGACGAGACCCATCCCAATCTCGGATTCCAGATCTTGAGCCTCATTTCCGGGTACGAGGAATTGAAGAAGGCAAAACCCGGCATCGAGAAGGATCCCGAGGCGGTCCGGAAGGACCTTCGCGAGCTCTGGGCCGTGACCCCGACCCGGCAGAGCCTGCTCAACCGGTTCATGCTCATCCTGAAGGACGAGTTGTTCCTCCAGAGCCTCGAGACGCCCGGCGCCAGGATCCTGATCGTGGACCCCGAGGAGGTCGCCTCGTCCGAGCTGTCCCTCCCCCTCAAGAGCAGGAGCTACCACGTCAAGGCGGTCGGCCACGTGCAGGACGCGTTGAAAGCGGTGGCCCTGGAAAGGCCCGACGTCATCCTCTGCGAAATGAAGATGCTGGTGGAAGACGGAATCTCCTTTTGCCGGAAGATCAAGTCGGACCCGGGGCTCCGGGGCATCCCGTTCATCATGCTGACCTCCAGCAAGAGCCAGCGCGTGGCGCGGGATTGCCTCAAGGCCGGAGCGGACGATGTCTTCGTCCGGCCGGTCGACATGGAACTGGTCTTCATCAAGCTCCAGAAGATTCTTGGCGCGGCCCCATCGAAGCCGGAAGCCGGAGTGGCCGGCTCGCTGAAGGACATCCAGCTCAGCGACCTCATCCAGATCCTGTGCGCGGGCGCGAAAACCACCATGGTCGAACTTGCCAACGGCGGCGAACAAGGCGCGATCTACATCCAGGGCGGCGACATCGTCGAAGCCGAAGCCGGCGAGCTCCGCGCCGAGACGGCGTTCTACAAGATCATGGGCTGGAAAGACGGAACGTTCGCCACGCGGACCCCCGGGACATTCCCCGCGCGCGCCATCCAGGCTCCGGCCATGGGCCTCCTCATGGAAGCCGCGCGGCGGAACGACGAAGGAATCGCACCGGACGCAGCGCAAACGGAGCCCGCCGAATAGACAGGGATTTCCAAGCATTGGAAAATTCAGCGTGAAATTTTCCAACCCTTGGAAGAACTTGCAGATCCGCGGGCAGGCTGGTCCATCCCCTACTCTTCGGTCGTTGAACGAGGGCGAAAATGCCTTTTGCATGCGCCGTCGCAAATCTGTTTAATCTGCTTGGATGAACTCTTTCCGATACGAATCGATGGTTCCCGAGGAGCTGCGGAAAGTCCTCGCGACGGCGCCGCTGGCGTATCTCCCGGTCGGCCCGCTCGAGTGGCACGGCGAACACCTCTCGTACGGTTGCGACCCGATCCGCGCGGGCTGGCTGCTGGAGCGGCTCTGGAAGGATCTTGGAGGCGTTCTTCTTCCCACGCTCTACCTCGGCACGGACGGCGTCAAACGAACCGGCGACACCGAACTGTGGGGTATGGAGCTGGCCGCCGGCGAACCGTTGCCCGGCGGCACATTCCTTCCCGCCGATGTGTTCGCCGCCGCGATCAAGCACACGTTGAGTTTCCTCGAGCGGAACGGATTCCGGCTCTGCATCGTCTGCACCGGCCACCAGGCGCCGGAGCAGATCCAGGCGATGGAGAAACTCGAATCCGAATCCCGGCACCGCGCGATGCGCGTCATCGCCTGGCAGTCCGGCCGCGTGATCAAGGCGAACGGCCAACCGGACGAGATTGGGCACGCGGGCTTTGAAGAGACAAGCGAGCTGATGCACATCGATCCGGCGCTCGTGCGGATGCATCGGGCCGGAACCGCGGCCGCGGACCGGAAGCTCGGGCTGACCGCCGACACGCTTTCCGCGTGCAGCGCCGACGCCGGTCGACAACGGCTGGAACTGGAACTACAGCAACTGAAGTCCGCCGTCGCGAACCTCTGCAGGGACATCGGCCTGAAACTTCAGACGGCGTGACCGCAGTTTGGCTCTCGCAAGAATCCTGTCATCCTCTCGATTCACTCATGCAGTCAGCAGATTCGTTCACCTCTTTCCCGTCTCCCATTCGCGTCCATGGGCGGTTCCCCACCCCCCTCTTCCCTCTGCGCCCATCTGCGGGCACTTCATTTCGTTCACCTCCGTGCCCATCCGCTGATGCCGGCGCGGCTCGGCCGAGGACGGCCGACCCTACACTTTACGTATTTCGCGGGTTCCAATTGGAGGAGCGGAGTTACTTGACGCCGATGCGGTACAGCCACGGACCCAGGCCGCTCGCGGTCTTGTCCGTGTACACGTTCAGAGGCGGTAAGGCGGCGACGTTGGAGATCACGTTGACGAACCCCGCCCCCGCCACAAGATTGGTCGACCGATCCAGGCGGTAGGTCCGGCCGGCGGCACTCGCCCATCTAACGACAACCCCCGTGACCGAACTTCCTGCCGACGTGTCCACCTGCACGAACAGGAACGATTCCGCGTTGGTCGCGTCCGTGCCGGCCCGCACCTCGGCGGAATCCTGCATTCCATCCGAATCGGAATCCGCCGACGGATGAATGTACTCGTACGCGCCGATATCCCACGCGCTCGTTCCGTCGTTGTTTCCGTCGAGCGGACGCGAAACGCCGGCACAGTCATCCGCCGGCCCGTTCGTGCAGCCGGCATCGACGCACGGCGAATTGGAGGCAAGACGCCAGCCGGACAACAGAAGAGGATCGGCCGTGACGTGCCCCGTTCCATTCGACGGCAACGGCGTGGTGCACAGATGGTCGGCCTGATAACCGAGGCCCGTGCCGGGCAGATTATCGGAGCCGCTTCCGTTCTGGACGATGATCGAATTCACCAGGATTCCCTCACCCACACAGTAGATTCCAGCTCCGCCGCGGTTGCCGACCACCGTGCAGTTGCGAACCCGTCCGCCAACCGACTGAAAAGCAATCCCGCCACCGGAGGTTGTTGCCGCATTGCTGACAATCACGCAGTTCTCCATGACATCACCGCCCCGCATATTCACGCCGCCACCGGAGGTTGCCTGGTTGTTGCGAACCAGGCAGCGAACAAAGCGGCAGTTTCCCTCCGTGCCGATACCGCCGCCGAGAGCGCAGGAGTTGTTGGAGAATACCGAATCATACACCGCGCCACCTTGAGAGCCGTAGAAACCGCCGCCGTAAAACCATGAGCCCATCCCCCCGGAATTTCCATAGACAAAACAGTTCCGGATTTCCCCGCCGTAGTACGCCGCGATGCCCCCGCCGTGGACGGCGCTGTTGCTGCACACAACGCAATTTGAAACGAGCCCACTGCCATGAACCAGCACACCCCCACCCACGCTGTCCAACCATTCGGCGCCCCCGCGGGCCGCCCCATTGGTCAGCGTGAACCCGGACAACTGGCCGCCGCCGGTGATGTAGACGCAGCGGCGATCCGCGGTTTCACCCGCCGCGCGACCGCGGATCGTCGTCACGGCAGGACCGTTCACGCTGCGGACCACGATGGAGGTGGTGATGACGACGCGGTTGCTCATCGTGTAAGGCGGGACCGTGTAACTGCCGGAGGCGTACAGGCCGTTGGTCACCAGCACCGTGTCGCCCGGCGCCGCGGCGTTCACCGCCGTCTGGATGTCGCGCGCCGCGTTGGTCCACGCATTATACGGCGCGCCCGGATGCGGACTGTTGGTCCAGACGCACAGCGTCGCGGGATAAACCGGTCCCACGGAAGCAAGCACAGCAACAAGAGCGAGCAGGTGACGTAAATTCATGGACAACCCTGGATACGACGCATGCATTCTATCCGGCGGCAGTCCCCTGAATCAACTTCCTTGTGCACGAGCCCCGATGCAACCGGTTGCTTCGCGGTCGGAAAGCGGGTACAAATCATTCCAATCGCTGTTCGCAGTTCATCCGCGAAACCCGGGAGGACGATTGTGAAAGTGTTGTCTTTGAATACTGCCGCCGCACTCATGCTGATGGCTTCGGTCTTCCAAACGCAGGCGCGCATGTCGCCGGCAGAGACGGAGAAGCGTATCGACTCCCTGCTGAAACAGATGTCGCTCGCCGAAAAGGTATCCCTCTGCCACGGCAATTCGAAGTTCAACACGGCGGGAATTGAACGGCTCGGAATTCCGGGGCTGGCGATGTCCGACGGCCCCCACGGCGTACGGCGCGAAACGGCGGCGCATTCGTGGGGCCCCGTGGGATGGGAGGACGATTACTGCACGTATCTTCCGACCGGCTCGGCGCTGGCGTCGACGTGGAACCCGGCCATGGGCCGGCTCTTCGGCGAGACGCTGGGCGCGGAGGCGCGGCACCGCAACAAGGACATCATCCTCGGACCCGGCATCAACATCGTCCGCACGCCCCTCTGCGGCCGCAACTTCGAGTACTTCGGCGAAGACCCCTACCAGGTCGGCCGGATGGCCGCCGAGGTGGTGCGCGGCATCCAGGACAACGACGTTGCGGCGTGCGTGAAGCACTACGCGCTGAACAACCAGGAGTGGAATCGCGGCTGGGTCAACGCCGTGGTGGACGAACGCACCCTGCGCGAAATCTACCTGCCCGCGTTCGAGTCGACCGTGCGCGCGGGCGCGCTGACGTTCATGACCGCCTACAACCGGTTCCGCGGGCAATGGTGCGGGGAAAACGAGTACCTCCTGAAGGACATCCTCAAGGGCGAGTGGAAGTTCGACGGTCTCTGCGTTTCCGACTGGGGCGGGACGCACAGCACGCATGACGCGGCGATGAACGGGCTCGATATCGAGATGGGCACCTCCGATGACTACGACACCTTCTTCTTCGCGAATCCCCTGCGCGAGGCCGTCGAGCGCGGCGAGATCCCCGGGAGCGTTGTCGACGACAAGGTCCGGCGCATCCTGCGCGTGATGGCCCGCATCGGGGCCCTGGAGCCCGCGAGCCGCAAGACCGGATCGCGCAACACCACCGCCCACCAGATGGCGGTCCGCCGGATGGCCGCCGAGGCCATGGTCCTGCTGAAGAACGACAGTCTGCTTCCGCTCGACATCCACAAGACGCTGAAACTCGCCGTGATCGGCGAGAACGCGGACCGGACACACGCGGACCAGGGCGGCAGTTCCGCGATTCGCGCGCTCTACGAAATCACGCCCCTCGAAGGGCTGAAGCGGAGGGGCGGAAGCATGGTCAAGATCGCCTACGTTCAGGGCTATTCCGATACGGGCGACACCGCGTCGTTCGCACCGATCACCGATGCCTACATCCAGTCCTTCGACCCCAAGGCCGGCGTCCGAAGCTGGAAGGGCGAGTACTTCAACGACCGGGACCTGCGCGGCCAGCCGATCGCGGTGAGCTACGACAAGGCCGTGGACTTCGCGTGGAAGGACCGCGCGCCGGCCGGCGGCGTGAATGCGGACAACTTCTCGGCACGGTGGACGGCCACGGTCCGCCCCACCGCCAGCGGCAAGCACCATCTCGCGCTCACGAGCGACGACGGCTCGCGCCTGATGATCGACGGCAAGGTCGTGATCGACAACTGGGGCGATCACGGTGAGGAACAGAAGGATGCGCGGGTCGAACTCGCGGCCGGCCGGGACTACCGTTTCGAAGTGGAATTCTACGACGCCGGCGGCGGCGCCATGGTGAAGCTGGGATGGGTCACGCCGGACTCAAAGGGCACGGACCCGCAGGTCGAATTCGCCGGGGCCATCCAGGCCGCGAAGGACGCCGACGCCGTGCTGATCTTCGCGGGCCAGAACCACCGCTACGACGCGGAAGGCGTCGACCGCCGCGACATGAAACTGCACGGGCGGCAGAACGAACTGATCGAGGCGGTCGCCGCGGCGAACCCGCGTACCGCCGTGTTCCTCATCGGCGGAAGCGCCGTCGAGATGCCGTGGATCGACAAGGTTCCGTGCGTGGTCCAGGCGTGGTACGGCGGCATGGAGGCGGGAAGCGCCATCGCCGACGTCGTATTCGGCGACGTGAACCCCTCCGGAAAACTGCCCATCACGTTCCCGAAACGCCTCGAGGATTGCCCCGCCCACTCGATCGGCCAGTACAACGATCAGGACTGCGAGTACAAGGAGGGCCTGCTGGTCGGCTACCGCTACTACGACACGAAGAACGTGGAGCCGCTGTTCCCGTTCGGGCACGGCCTGTCGTACACC
>CALMZY010000106.1 GCA_937870865.1 uncultured Lentisphaerota bacterium
GTCCTTCTGGGCCGCGGGGGGTTCCGTGCCGGGCTTGTATAATATGTACGCCGGAACGGCCGCCGCATTCGTGGCCGGTGGGAGGGTGGGCGCGGGCGACGAGACTTCCTCTTCCGGGAGATCGTCCGTGATCCGTTCCTTCTCCGCTCGAACGGCGAGCGCCTCGTCCACGCGGTCCTGGGCGGTCAGTTTCTTTTCCTGATAGTCGAGCATCTTCTTGTACTTGTCATGAAGCTGCCGGAGCTGGTCCCCGTGCTCCTTGAGCACGCGCGCGACATGCTGGTCGTAAGCGGCGCGGGCTTCCTTGATCTCCGCGGCCATCGCGGCCCGGTCGCCATCCGACAACGGCGAGTCGGTCAACATCCGGTCTTTCTCTGCCTTGACCGCGATGACGCCGTCCAGGTTCCCGCCGGAAATCGCCTTCTGGTAGAGCTTCTCGAGAACCGCAAGGTACTGCGTTTTGATCGTGGTCAGCCGTTCCTGCTGCAGGGTTTCGATGCCTTGCCACGTGTCCGCGTATTTCCCGCTGACCGCATTCAAGTCGAACCCGTTCGTCGAAGCCGGTTCCTGCGCCATCAGCGCGAAGCTTCCGACAAGAAAGAAGATCAAGATGAACAGTCGGTTCGTCATCAGACACCCCGGACAAACGGCGACAGTCTGACAATCGCGCAGGGATGGGTCAAGGCCCGGAAACTCCAGCTCAACGATAGTTTTGGCTTGGCAAGCCGCCGCGGGGAGAACTATATGTAACCGATTTCAGCTTAGGAATTCTGGCTCCACATGAGACCGACACTCAAAGATGTCTGTCGCGACGCACTGGTTTCGGAAGCCACCGTGTCGCGAGTGATCAACGGCAGTCCTCTCGTACACCAGCGTACGCGTGAACGCGTCATGGACGTCATCAAGAAGCTCGGTTACACACCGAACGCGGCGGCGCGGAACCTTTCGCGGAGCAAGACGGACACGATCGGCGTGGTCTTTCACCAGATGTCGTCCGGCTTCTTTGCGCAAGTCATGGCGGGGATCGACAAGGCCGCGCGCGAAAATCGCTATCATATTCTATGCGCCTTCACCCATCTTGAGGCCGAGCCGGGCAAGACCTGCACAAGCATGTTCGATGAGATGCGGATCGACGGCATGATCATCCTCGATCCGGCCCTCAACAAGCCGCTGTTGAATGACTTGAAGTCGTACCGCAAGCCGATCGTGCTGATCCAGTGCGACTCGCACGACCGCGACATCAGTTCCATCAACGTGCAGAACCGCCGTGGCGCGCATGCCGCCGTGGCGCATCTGCTGAACCTGGGGTACAAGGACCTGCTGGTTGTGCGCGGGCCGGCCGGCGCGCAGGATGCGCAATTGCGGCTCGAGGGTTGCGAGCAGGCGTTGAAGGAGAAGGGGCCCGGCGTCACCTGTCGGTACATTGACGGACACTATGACCCCCAGGACGCCGTTGAAGCTTTTCGAAAGTATCGGGCGAAGCACGGGCTGCCGCGCGCCCTCTTCGCCTTGAACGACGCCATGGCCCTGGCCATTCTGAAGGATCTCCGGACGGACGGAGTGAAGGTTCCGGAGCAGGTCGCGATTGTCGGGTTTGACGGCGTTGACAGCGCGGACTACGTCGGCCTGACCACCATCGAAACTCCGATGACCGCGCTGGGCGAAGGCGCCGTGCGGCTGTTCCTCAAGCGGCTTGAGGCGCCGGACCAGCCCGCTGAACACATCCAGCTGGAAACGCGGCTGGTGGTCCGAAACACCTGTGGCGGCTGATTTTCCAATTCTTGGAAAATGGCCGTCCTTTTTTTCCAACCCTTGGACGCCTCGTCCGCAGCGGCTAGAAAAGTCAGAAAGTCGACGACGAATCAGCGGAGATGGATCAAGTACCGCGGGCTCCAGTTGCCGCCGGCTTTTGCGGCCGGATTCTTGAGGTCGCGCATGTCGGCCGCGATGAACGCGGCCCGGCCTTCCTTGTCCTGGATTTCGACGGGAAGCTCCTCGCCGTTCATCATTACGCGCGAGATGTTTGAAATCTCCTTCGCGGGAAGCGGAAGCGTTACGAGTGTGCTGCCGCTGTCGCTTTGGACATTGACCACGGAAAGCTCGTAGGTGCCGTCCTCGCGCCGGCAGAAATACAGGTCGCACGGGTCCATGGCCGCGAGTTGTCGCCGGCCGAACTTCAGGCGCGGCGGCGTGGCGCTCTTGTCGAGATCGTTGAAGCCCTTGATCAGGGCCGCGACGATTTGGTCGTGCTCGAAACCGACGAGCGCGCCGCTGTACGCGGGAAGCTGGACTTCGAACGTTGCCGTCTTGTTGCCGGGATCGGTCATGGAAATTTTGTACGGCGCGGGCTTGTTCTTGCGCGTCAGCACATACACATAACGGCGGTTTTTCGCATCGCACCGGAACTCGGCCGGCTCGACAAGCGGATCGATGGGGTGGGGCACCACCGCGGCCGTCAGACTCACGCCCGCGAATTCCCGCGCGATGAACTCCACCAGGCCCACGCTCCCCCATTCGCCAAGCTCCGTCTGCCACGGCGAGAAGCCGATGAGCAGCGCCTTCCCTTTTCCGCAGGACTTGATGGTTCCGCAGGTTATGGTTTGCCCGTGAACCGTGGCCGAGGCGAGCGGGGCCACGCCATCGCCGAAGCCGGAGAAGGCCTGGATCGGTCCGCGCGCCGTGCCGTTGAACCGATCGCCCGCGAATGAGTAGCCGAACGATTCCTCGATCGCGAGCGACTTCGTGTCGCACGAAAACAGCTTGTCCCGAAGAATCGTGCAAGGCTTGAATCGGTCGTCGAGATAGGGCGTGCGCGAGGTCATCACGAGAACGCCGCCGCGCTCGACGTAGTCCGCGAGTTTCCCCTGCGTCTCCTCGTCCATCCAGTCGTGTCCCTCGATGAACAGGACCGGATGCTTGAGCAGTCTCTCCACGGATTCCTCTCGCGGGTAGCAGATTCCGTTCTGCGTTTTGTTCCTGTCGCACAACGCCATGAACGAATCCCAGCCGAACCATGCGGCGTGCGGATAGCTGTTGAACCCGGCATGCGTCCATTCGCCGGACGAGCCGTTCCAGCTCGCGGCGTGGCAGTAGGGCGAGTACAGGGCCCACGCCACGGGCTGATGCAGATCCTGCGCGACGAGATCGTCGCCGATGTGTTTCATCAGCGCCCCCATTTGCTGGCAGGTCCAGAACGAGGCGCGGTAGGTTCCGTCTTCGGCGATCGGGTGGTTGTGCATGTAGACCCCGCCGGCGTCGACGGCCAGGTAGTCGGTCCAGCAATCGCACGACACGCCCAGGTAGATGTTGAGGCCGGTTGCCCCCCAGAGCATGTAGGCCATGGACTGGAAGAAAGACGGCTGCACGGACCAGTAATACGGGGGATCGTAGGAATCGAACCCCCAGTTCTCCTCCATGTTGATGCCGCGCGCCTGTTTCCCGATGATCTTGTACTTGAGCCACGCGTCTTCCTGGTGCGAGACGACGCCGCACCAGTTGGTGTACCCATAGCTGATCGCGCTGCTCAAGAACGGAGGCGTGTAGCGGCCCATGACCGTTTCAAGCGTTTGTCCGCGCGGCGTGTGCGGCGGATTGATGTTCATGACCATGGGCAGCGTGACGCCGCCTTCGCGGAGATAGCCGATGTAGGTTTCCGCGAGGTGACGATAGAACCACTGTCCGAACTCCGCCCAATCGATCCAGGGGCGCGCGGCGGCCCGCGAGGGCTGGTGGGTCCAGGGCTTGGCCGCCTGGATGTCCGAAAAGTCCTTGAAATGCGTCGCGCAGACCTCGTTGTACGCCTCGATCGAGCCGTACTTCTGCGCGAGGTATTTGCGGTACAGCTCGATCCCGCTCGAGTCGAATCCGAATTTGTCCACGCCGTAGCCGCCGTCGGAGTAAATTCCCTCGTTCAGCATCTGCACGGTCAGGATGGGCCCGCGCGGGTACTGGTTGGGCTCGATCACCTCGCGGGCGACGGCGTTCATCCAATGTTTCACATACGGAAGATAGTTCGGATCCATCGGCGCGGGCGGTTTGGCAAAGCCCCAGCACGCGGGCACGGGGTTCCCCTGCATGTCGACGCGCGTCGGAATGTTCGGGTGGTTCTCCGGCAGGACGTAATCGGGCAGCGAGCCGAACCGCGTTTCCGCGTGGATGTACGGACCGGGCTTCGCGATGCAGTACATGCCCTTCTCCCGGATGAGGCGGATGAACTCCAGCACGTTGGTGCGATCGTTCAGCTTGCCCGTGAAGTCATACGCACCGCCGGCAACCAGCGGGTCCGTCGGCGCGTGGTGCCGCCACGGGATGTAGAACGTCACCACGTTGACGTTCATCTTCTTGAGGTTGTCGAGCTGAACGGACCAGTCCGACGCTTGGTCGCGGTAGTAGGGATAGTCGGCCGACCAGACGAAGACCGGCTTGCCGTCGATGTTCAGGACGCCTTGTTCAATCTTTACCTTGGAATTCATCAGGATGACTCTCGATTTGTTGAAGCGGTTACTATGACCTTACTTATCGCGAAAATAAAGCAAAAAATGTACCGGTAACATTCCGGACGCCACAAGCCCTTGGCGGCAACAGGTTAAGGAGAAGGGAGCCCCGTTGATTATGAGGCTCAACTTGGAATCCGGAACTTGAGACTTCTACTTTGGCGGCGGGTTGCGCCAGTCAAAGTTCAGGCCGACGGCGTCAGGATGTTCCGCCGGGTTGTAGCCTTTCGGGTAACTGCCGACGACCTTCACGTACTCCTCCATGGCGTACGGGACCATTTTCGACATGTCCTTGAACCGGTCCTTGCCGGACGGGTGCGTGGAAAAGATGCTCATGGCCTTGTCGAGGACGCCGGGCTCTTCCTGTTCCTTCTGATGGACCCGCTGCCAGATGCGCGGCGCGGCGCGCGGATCGTAGCCGGCCTTGGCCATGTAGAACAGGCTCACGCGGTCGGCCTCGGCCTCGTCGCTGCGGGAGTACATGGGAATATACAGCAGGGTGCCGACAGCGAATACCGCGCGGATGGCGGTGGCCACATCGGCCGCATCGTTGTTGTCGGCCACGGCGGCGGCGATTTCCATGACCGCGGCGGCGGTCATGATCTTGCTCATTCGTTCCGTGGTGTGGCGGCAGTTCACGTGCGCGATTTCGTGGGCCATCACGGCGGCCAGCTCGTCGTCGTCCTTCACCAGCGCGTCCTTGCCGTCGTAGAGGCCCTGGAACACGATCATCTGCCCGCCGGGCATCGCGCAGGCGTTGACGATGTTCGTGTGGATCAGGGTGACCCGGTAGGGCAGCTGCGGCATGTCGGACACGGCGACGATCTTCCGCATCATCTCGTTGAGCTTGGCCACCTGGGCGGGGTCGGCGTCGATCCGCGTTGAGCTTTTTTCAAGCTCCGCGAGGTTGGCCGCCATGGCCTCCTGCCCGAGCTTGATGTCGTCGTCCACCGTGTACATGTTGTACACGTTGCGCCCGGTCACGGCATCGACGGTGGCGCAGGAGGAGGAGAGAAGAGGGATGACGGAGGCGATCAGGAGAAGTCCGAAGCTCCGCAAGAGCCGCAGGATTGGAGTGTTGGAGTGCTGGAGTGTTGGAGTGCTGATGGCTCTCTCCCGAAGCGTTTTCATGCCCATTGCTCCAATACTCCATCACTCCTTCTTCGTATACACCAAGTCCATGTTCCTGGCGGCCGCGACCTCGTCCAGCCGGCCGACCGGCGTGGTGACGGGCGCCTTGTGAAGCGCGTCCGGGTCCTTCTTGGCCAGTTCCGCCATCGCGATCATGTGCGCCACGAACTCGTCGAGCGTCTCGCGGCTTTCGCTTTCGGTCGGCTCGATCATGATGGCCTCGGGCACGTTCAGCGGGAAGTAGATCGTCGGCGGATGCACGCCCCGGTCGATCAGGCCCTTGGCGATGTCCAGCGTGTGGACGCCGTAGGCGCCGAAGCTCTTGCCGCTGAACACGCACTCGTGCATGCAGCGGCCGGGCGCGATGGCGTCGAAGTGCGGCCGCAGTTTCTCCTGAACGTAGTTTGCGTTCAGGACGGCCATGTTGCTGACCTCGCGCATTCCGCCGCGGCCCAGCATCATCATGTACGCGTAGGCGCGGACGATGACGCCGAAGTTGCCGTAGAACGGGGCGATGTAGCCGATGCTCTTCGGCGCGTCGTAGTCGAGGGAGAACGTGCCATCCCGGGTTTTCACCACGCGCGAGATCGGAAGGAACGGGCGCAGCTTCTCCACAACGCCGACCGGGCCCGCGCCGGGCCCGCCGCCGCCGTGCGGCGTCGAGAACGTCTTGTGCAGGTTCAGATGGCAGACATCGAACCCCATCTCGCCGGGCTTGCAGCGTCCGAGGATCGCGTTCAGGTTCGCACCGTCGTAGTACATCAGGCCGTCCACCGCGTGGACCGCATCGGCGATCTCGCGAATGTTGGAAACAAACAGGCCAAGCGTCGACGGGCAGGTCATCATCACGCCGGCAGTTTCCGCGTTGAGCGCCTTCTTCAGCGCGGCGATATCCATGTTCCCGCGCTCGTCGGAGGGCACGGTCACGACATCGTAACCGGCGATCGCGGCGCTGGCGGGATTGGTGCCGTGCGCGGAATCGGGGATGATGATGTGCGTCTTGTGGTTGCCGCGGTCGCGGTGATAGGCCGCCATGATCATGACGCCGGTCAGCTCGCCGTGCGCCCCCGCGAGAGGCTGGAGCGTGAATTCCGCCATGCCGGTCAGCTCCGAAAGGAGCCGTTCGGTTTCGTAAAGGACCTGGAGCGCGCCCTGCGTGAGCAGGCCGCCGCGCCGGAGCTGGGGCCAGAGCGGATGGATGTCCACGAGCCCGGGGAGGGCGCACGCCGCCTCGCAGGCCTTCGGGTTGTA
>CALMZY010000107.1 GCA_937870865.1 uncultured Lentisphaerota bacterium
GGGCGACGCCTCGGCGGGGACGGTCGTCACAGAACAGACCGTGACCGGGCTGCCCAACGGCAGCGCGCTCTCGGCGGCCCATGCGGTCACCGTGGAGAGGTGCGTCATCACCGGCAACGCGGGCCTCGGCCTGAAGCTCGGCGACAGCTCCTGGGCGGGCACGCCGCCGGCCGACAACCTGGTGACCGAGAACGTGATCTCCGGCAACGGGGACGACGGCATCCACATCCTCGGCGCGAACTCCGTCAGCAACTCGATCCGGGCCAACTCGATCGGGGCGGATGGGACGTGGGCGATCGCCATCGGCAACACCGGCAACGGCGTCTGGATCGGCACCAGCGCCTGCGGGAACTGGGTCGGCGGAACGAACGCGGCCGACGCGAACTTCATCGGTAACAACGGCGATTGCGGGGTCCGGATTCTCACGGGGACGAACAACGCGGTCCTCGGCAACATGATCGTGAGCAACAGGAATCTAGGGATCGATCTCGGTCCGACCGCCGGGGTGACGTTCAACGATGTGATCGATCCGGATACGGGCGCGAATTTCTTCCAGAACTTCCCTGTGCTCCACGAGGCCACGACCGGCAGCGTGACCGTGGCGGGGTTCTTCAACAGCCGGCCATCCGCGACGTACCGGCTGGAATTCTTCCGGTGCGACGCCCTCGATGCGTTGGGCTACGGAGAGGGAAGGTCGCTGATCGGCGCGACGAACGTGACGACCGACGCGTCGGGGACCGTCCTGTTCGAGGCCGCGTTCGCCATGAGCGTGCCGACCGGCGCGTATGTCACCGCGACGGCGACGGACCCGTTCGGGAACACGTCGGAGTTCTCCAGGGGCGTGCCGGTCGTCCCCACCAGCCGCTACGGCGACGCGGATGGCGACGGCATGCCGACCTGGTGGGAGGAGCCGAACCACCTCGACCCCTACGACAACTCCGGCACCAACGGCGCGGCGGGTGACCCGGACGGTGATGACGTCAACAACTACGACGAGTACGTGGCGGACACCGCTCCGAGCGACCCGGACAATTACCTCCACATGGTCGATATCGACATCCCCAGCAACACACTGGTTGCATACACTTCGACGAATACGCGGTACTATACCGTGCATTTCACGACGAACATCATGGAGACTGCGCCATGGACGGATCTCTACGCGCTGTCGGTGCCCGGCTCGAACGGGGTGACGACGGCCGACGATGCAAGCGCTTCGACGATCCGCCTGTACCGCGTGGAGGTCCAGCTGACGCCATAGACGACAAGGAGCAGACATGAAACTTGTGGACTTCAGGCAGCCCGCCCGTGCCGACGAGGCAAGGGCCGCGCTCAAGGAACTGGGCGACAGCGCCGCGCCGATAGCGGGTGGCACGTCGATGGTTTTTCTTCCCGGGAACGAGGAGAAGGTCGCGGTGGACCTCATGCGGCTGGGCCTTGACGGCATCCGGCGCGAGAACGGGGCATTCCGCGTGGGTGCCACAACGCGGCTCGCGGTTCTCCAGAAGCATCACGAGGCCGGCTGGGTGCTGGACCGCGTGGCGGTTCATCTTGCGTCGCAACAAATCCGCAACATGTCCACGATCGGCGGCAACATCGCGCGCGTGTTCCCCTGGTCGGATTTCGCGGTCGCGTTGTAGGCGCTGGGTGCGACGATGGTAATCCAGGGAGACGCGGAAAAGAAAGTCGCTGCCGACGAATACTTCTCAGGCCAGCCCGCGCGGTTTTTCAAGAACGGCGGGATTCTGACGGCCGTCCTGGTTCCCGCGGCGGGAACGGGCTTTGGGTTCGGCTACCGCAAGCAGACGGTGGCCTCGATGGGGTTCAGCCTGATGACCGTCGCGGCGTTCCTCCAGATCGAGGGCCGAACGGTGAAGAACGCTCGGGTTGCCGCCGGAGCGGGAATACCGTTCCCTTCGCGGCTGACAGCCGTTGAGGATGCGGTAAAGGGGCAGGCGGTCAAGGAAGGGCTCTTTGCCGACGCGGCTGCGCGCGGCTTGGGCGGGCTGAAGTTCAAATCCAGCGCCGGCATGTCCGAGGAATACATCGCGAACCTGGCGAAGGTTCTCGTGTGCGACGCCCTTGCCGAGGCGTGGCAGGCGGCGAAAGGAGGCGCGTCATGACGGAACAGCGCAAGATCTCCTTCACCCTGAACGGCGAGAAACGGGAGTTCACGATATCACCGGACGAGAAGCTGGTGAAACTGCTTCGCCGGTCGGGTGCGCTGGGCGTGAAAGAAGGCTGCGACGAAGGTACTTGCGGCGCGTGCACGGTGATCCTCGACGGGCGCGCGGTGTTCTCGTGCATCACGTACGCTTTTCTTGCCGACGGCCATGATGTCCGCACAATCGAAAGCATCGGCACGTTCGAGAAGCCGCACCGCCTTCAGGAGGCGCTCGTGGAGGAGGGGGCCGTCCAATGCGGCTACTGCATCCCCGGCATGATCCTCTCGGCCGAGGCGCTGATGAAGGAAATCCCGGAGCCGACGGACGAGGATATCAAGGTTCACATGGACGGGAATTTCTGCCGCTGTACAGGATACGAAAAAATCTGGACGGCCGTCCGCAGAGTTGTGGCCGAGCGCGCCGGAAAGGGGGTGGCGAATGGCTAGGAACTTCAAAGTCGTCGCCCACTCCGTGAAGAAAGTCGACGCGCTGGCCCTGGCGCTCGGCAAGC
>CALMZY010000108.1 GCA_937870865.1 uncultured Lentisphaerota bacterium
CGGCGAGACGCTGATCGGGGAATAGGCGTCGCGGCTCCGCGTCGGAAAGACATCAAGGGCAAACGACCTGCATGCGGTAGAAGTCCGCGTCTTTCGGTTCGGGGTCGGTCAGGATCAGCGGCCCGCCCGTTCCCTCCACATTGATCTGTGCGCTGACGTTGCTCCACGTGTTGCCGGACATGAGATCGTCGCGCTCCTGCATCGTGTAGAGCCGTCCCAGCACGGAATCCACGATGACGGAACCGGCCTCCTCCTCGGACGCGACCGTGATGTGGAAGTAGGAAAGCGCGTTAGTGGGATTCGTGCCCGCGATGTATTCGCTCAAGTTGCTGAATCCGTCCTCGTCGATGTCCAACGACGCAACTCCGTTCGTGGCGGCGCCAAAAAATTCCTCCTCGAAGAGGTCCGGCAATCCGTCGCCGTCATCGTCCGGGTCGGTGATGTCCGGATCCCCGTCGCTGTCCAGGTCGGTCAGGACTTCGACCTGCACCGCCGGGGAGGTGGATGACGCACCTTCCGCGTCCCACGCGACGGCGGTCAGGAGATACGTGCCGGCCACGAGCCCCGTCCACGCGGTCTCGTAGGGCGCGGCGGTCCACGCGGCAATTGGTTCCGCGCCCACCGACAGGACCACCTGCGTCACGGTGCCGTCCGGATCGCTTGCGGAGACCGAGCAGGGCACGGTCGCGCCTTCGACGATGGCGGCGGTGTTGGTGGGCGTGTCGATGGCCACGGCGGGTGGCGCATTCGCGTCGTTATCCGCGATCAACACGCTCGCGGCGGCCGCGGGCAGGCCGTTGTACGCCGGGTCCGCGCTGGCGACCGCGTGAACCACGAGGCCCGTGTGCGGCTGGCTCTCGAGCAGGCTGTCGTCCACGGCGACGATGGAGACCGTCTGTCCGGTCAGCCAGTCGTTCGGCGCCAGGACGAGATTGGTGGGGGTGAGCGCGAGCTGGTTCGTGTCGAACGTGAACGCGATGTTCACGGTGTTCGTGGGCCGGCTGGCCAGCCGGATCGTGTAGCTGTCGCCCGCGCCGCCTTCCGCCGTGGAAATGTCGCCATCCAGGGTTTCGACGATGACCGCCGGCGTTCCCGTTGTCCCGAAGTTTCTGTCGGAGGCGGACGGCGCGAGGACGACGGGGTTCGTGAACGCGGCGGTCAGGTTCGTGCTGTTCTTCTGTGCGGCCACGGTGAACGAGCCCGTGCGCAGGTTGACCAGCTGGTAGAAGCCGTCGGACCCTGTGTAGGTCATGTTGGTGTAGGCCGTGTAGACCCGCGCGTTCTCGAGGGGCTGGCCGTTGCTCATGACCCGGCCGGTGATGCGGTACACCGTGACGGTGCCGATGCGGACCACGATGGAGGTGCTGGCCCGGCCGCCCTTCATGTCGCTGGCCACGCACCGCACAACGTATTCGCCCGCCGTGCTCCAGCGATTGGTGACCTCGGTCTGGTTGAGGCTGTTCGTGAAGAGCAGCTTGGGCAGGCCGAAGTCCCATTCATAGGCGAGCGTATCGCCGTCCGGATCGGATGCGTCGGCGGTGAACACGAGAGGCGCGTTCGTCGGCGCGTCGGTGGAACTGGCTGTCAGCGTGAGGGAGGGTGCGCGGTTGCTGGGGAAGGTGCCGACATGGATCGTGACATCGATCCACTCGTCGGGCGCCGATCCGCCGCACGCGGTCGGGGTGACGTGGATGCCCGCGCCGGTGTCGCTGAACGTGCGGCCGATGAGAATCACCCCGTCGTACTTGTCGTTGTTGTCGTCCGTGTAGCTGCTGCCCGAGTTGTCGTCGTATGAGTAAGGCGTCATGTCGAGCTGAACGGCGCCGTCGTTTCCGTAGCTTGTGCGGCACCAGTCCACCTGCACGCCGTGGGCGAGCCAGCCGTTGGCGGCGTCGAACGCGCGGCGGTATCCGAGCCAATACTGGCGCGCGTTGCCCGAGTAGTCGGATGAGGTCCGGTTGATCTGCACCGCCTGCGGGCCCTGGGTCGCATTGATGTGGTCGAATCGGTACAACCGGATGACCTGGCTGTTGGTGATCGTGGCCACGACGTTGGATGTCATCCAGTCGATCCGGCGCTTCTCGCGCGGGGCGAAGTGCGCGGTGCGGTTGTCCATGTCGGCCGTGCTCTGCCCGCTCATCACGCTGAACCGGTGGCCGTACTCGATCCACTCGGCGTTGTTCGCGCTCCCCACGTAGCCGCCGACGAGGCTGTCCCGGCCGAACGGCACGTCCGAATCGGTTCGCCAGTAGTTCGCGTGATACAGGCCGAAGTTGTGGCCCAGTTCGTGCCCGGCGGTGCGCAGCGTGTAATAGGGTTCCACGAGATGGCAGCCCGGCGAGCCGATCCACGCTTTGCCCGCGTACGAGTAGCTGATGTTGCTGCTGTTCTCGTCGGTCAGGACCACGTAGCGGTCGTAGTCGTCGGCGTCGTACCCCTCGGCCCGCGCCGCCGCCACGGCATCGGTCAGCAGGGTGCTGAACGCGTTGGTATAGGATTCGCCGTTTCTCGGCAGCCGGATAATCATGGGGACGTACGTGGGAACGAGGGACGTCTTCCGGTAGGACGCCTCGTAGTAATACGAAGTCACGTTGTTCATCGCGTTGGAAATCGTGCTGACGGAAGCCGGGAATCCTGTCAGGTTGGGATAGTCGCAGATGATGTAGAGCAGGGTCTTCACGCCTTCGGTGTACGAGGAGAGTATCCCCACGTCTCCCGTCGCCCCGCCCGCTCTTGCGCCGTCGGGCCCCGGCGCTTCCTCGTCGGCAATCAGCGCGGCCGCGAATCGGTCGAACTCCTCCCGGCTCGCGAACGCGCGGACCTCGCCCAGCGCTTCCACCACGACGGCTCCCGACGGCAGGCCGCGCGCCGCCGCCTCGTCCGGCGGCACCACGCGCGCGGGCTGGTCGCGCAGGGCCATCACCTCGTCGATCGCGATGCCGGTCAGCGACAGGGTCTTCTTGGTGGCCACATCCAGACGCCGGCCGTAGGTGTAGGCGTTCAACCGCCGGTCGTCGATGGAAGCGAACCGCTCGACGGCATCCACGTGGCCTTCCTCGCCGAAGCCGCAGGCGATGGAGACTTCGTACCGGCCCGCGGCGTTGACCGGTTCCTCCAGAAGTTCCTGCACGGCCGAGGGCAGCGACCGGCGCACCCCGTACGGCACGCTCTGCCGCAGGGCCGCTTCCGGATCCGCGACGATCAACTCCTTCAACGCTTCGCGCCGCGCCCTGGCAAGGGCGAGTCCCTCGGCCAGCCGCGCCGCGGTGGTGGCGCCCGGGTTGGCGCGGTATGAGTTGGCCCACGAGTCGAACGCGGTCAGGGAGCGCGGGAGTTCGGGCTCCGGGTTGCCGGCAGGAAGAGGAGGGACGGTTGGTTCCGGCGCCGCAGGAGAGGAGGGGATCGCCTGATCGGTCTTGCCAGGGGTATTTTGAGGCAAAAGCCGGAGAACCGTCCCAATTGTGAGAAAAAGGAAAACGGCGATTAAAAGCGGCCGCAACTGAATCCTCCGAAACATGAATAGCCGACGCATACGCGCACCTTGTCCATCTTAACGAGCATCAATCATGCCACGCTGAAAGGCGAATGTCATTGCACCCGGGTGCGATAGAACAACATGCCTTTCTGGCCTGGATTCGTGTCGGTGTACGAAGTGCTCACTGCCCCGCCAGGGATGTTGGACTCAAGGGCGTCGAACTGTGGGCCGTTGGGGAAATCCGCGGCCCGATCGATGATGTAGTTCCTGCCGGTGACGCTTGACCAATACACCTCGATGCTGTCGTTTGTCGTGCTGCGCAGAAGCGTCAAGTGCAGGTAGGAATTCGTGCTCTGCGGGTCGGTGCCCGAGAGGAACTCGTCCTGGTTGTTTACGTAGTCCCCGTCGGCATCCGTCGCGGCGTCGGTTGCGTTGCTGGGGTCGAGTTCGTAATGCGATTCCCATGTGTTCAGCATGCCGTCGCCGTCCAGGTCGTCGTCGCACGCATTGCCCGCCCCGTCGCCGTCCAGGTCCGCCTGGTCGGCGTTGGGCGTCGCCGGGCAGTTGTCCGTGGCATCGGGGATGCCGTCGCCGTCCGCGTCCGGCGCGGCCGCGGCGAACCGGTTGGTGTAGGCGTAATCCGTGTCGAGGTAATTGGTGGCGAAGTACTGCGGGTTGACCGGGTACGAGTTGGTGAACCGCGGATTTCGTCCCGCGAGGTAACGGCGGGCCTTCTCCGCGCCGTTCGAGAAGGACTGGAAGTAGGGCGCATAGAAGACGACGATCTCGTTGGTCATCGGCTGGCCGGTGGGCCCGCGCGGCTGATCCCAGTCAAACCGGTACACGCTGACCGTGGCCATATGCGAAGTCGGCAGGCCATGGAATGGGGCGTTCGTCGTGAGCGCGACCTGCGCCACGTTGGACATCCGCGTGTAGAGGTCATACCAGTTGTTGGATATGGGGTGATAGTAGCTGATCTTGATCGAGACCTGGCCGGTGGCCATGTAGCGCGGAGCCACGGTGGGGCAGGGCGCGAGGACGAAGAACGTCGTCGTGGTGGTCGCGTAGTCGATCTGCAGGAACGACCCGAAGCCGTTCGTGCCGGGGACGGACTCCTGCGCGGGATTCGTCGCCGGGTTGTTGAAGTATCCCAGGTCCTGCTCAATGTGATTCGTAGGATAGAGGGTGATGCTCGCCAGGTCGAAACCGCTGCCGCTGGCATACATCTCAAGACGGTTGGTCGTACCCTTCGGGATGTCGACGGTCCCGTAATACAGGTTGCTCCAGCTCTCGTAGCCGCCGGTCTTCGGGACGGTCTTGTTTGAGCCGCTCGCGCCGTTGATCCGGATCTGGATGCGCGCGCTGTTGGCGGAGGCGTTGGCGACGCGAACGACGACATCGAATCTTCCGCCCGCGGCGGCATCGATCGTGTACCGGATCCACTCGCCCGAATCGATGCTGCCGACCTTGAAGTTATTGCTCAGGCCGGACGTTGTCGCGTAAATGTCGATGCCATCGTTGCGGAGCGCCCAGCCGGAGTTCCAGGCCGCGCCGCCGACGCCGTCTTCCTGCTTGTAGCGCGTGTCGTTGTACGCCGTTCCGGCGTCGCCCACGTCGTAGTACGTTGAGGGGATGACGCCCGGTGCGGTGAGACGGGCATAGGACTTGCGCAGCACGTCGTACTGGGGATCCCGCAGGGCGGGGAAGTAACCGGGTTCGTACCGGCACAACGAGGTCCGCAGATTCGCCGCCATTTCCATCAGGCCGCTCTTCACGATGTTCGTGTCGATGGGTGTGTCGCGGAAGTTGTTGATGACATACTGGTAATTGGTCGTGATGTAGGCGGAGTACGCGCCGGCGATGGAGTCAGACTTCTTCCAGCCCCACCAGCACCAGCCGACGTTGTTGGACTCGAGCACGTTCTTGAACTGGTAGAACCACGGGTTGGAATTCTCGCCCGTCTCGCCCATCACGATCGGCACGTTGTTCGACGTGCGCGCCCCGAGGAAGGTCTGGATGCTGGCGTTTGCCGCGGGTACCCAATACCGGTGGAACATGTAGACCAGGTTCGAGTCCCACGCCGGGAACAGGCCGTCAAACGTGCCTGAGAAGTAGTTCCCTTCCACGATGATGATGTGGTTGGTGTCCTCGGCCCGGATCGCCCCGGTGATGTTGGTCAGCAACCCGCGGAGCACGGGCCAGTGCACGTTGGCCGGGAGGTAGGGCTCGTTGATCAACTCGTAGCCCAGAATCTGCGGCTCGTTCTTGAATCGTTTTGCGATTTCGCGCCAGATGTTGACCGTCCGCTGCCGGTTCCATTCGGGCGTTCGGCCGGTGGCCGCGGTGTATTCGGCGTTGGTTTCCCAGAGGCACCCGACGCCCCTTTCCAGCCAGTTCACGACGTTCGTGTCCCAATACCAGTACGTGTACTCCGGATCGGCCGGCGTATCGCCCGACTGCCCGCCGGGGGCGCAGTGCATGTCCAGGATGACGGCCAGGTCAAGCGACTTGCACCACGCGATCACGTTGCTCAGCACCTCGAAACCCGCATTGTCCCATGTGTCGGTGCAGCACTGCGGCTGGAGCAGGCGGTAGTTGAACGGAACGCGGATGGTGTTGAAGCCTTGCGTCTTGAAGATGCCGAGGTCCGCGAGCGTCACGTAGTTCGTGTAGTACAGGGCCCAGAACGCCGCCGCGTCATTCGTGTTCTGGAGCAGTTCCTGGATGCGGTTATGGATATCCGATGAAGAGCCGATGTGCCGGTTGTGCACGGCGTTGAGCCGGAGCTGGTACGCCTCGGGCGCGAGCCAGCCGTTCAGAGCCTGACCCCTCATGAGGAAGGCGACGCCGTTGGTGTCGAGAATCTGCTGGCCGGATGTCCTGAAAAACGGGCCCCCGGCCGCGTCAGCCGCAGCCAGGACAATCGTTCCCAGTACGGCCGCTATGCATCTCGACCTCATGGTTCCGCGTCGCCCTTTCCCTGAGAGCAAACACCACAACTGCGCCCGGAAACCAATCCTTGGTTCGTTCCGGGTTTTCTGGTCGCACATTCCGGCCCGTGCAGGCTGAATATCGGCCTTGCCGGGGCCCTATTTGACCTAAATACCCGCGGCGCGACGGGTGGTTAATAGCCGGTTCTCTGCCGTGATCTTGGCGTGCCCCAAGTCTTCTCCTGGCAACCGCCGGACCCGTAGAACGTGATGCTCAACATGGTAAACAATTTGCTCACATTATGTTTACTTAGGTAAGCAATATGAGGCTATGAAAACGGACATAGCCAAGAGGATCATCGCAGAGTGGCTCGAAGAAACGACGCTGCCTCGCCTGATTCGCCGAAACGTTGCTCCCGTCGATTTGACACGCCTCAACGAAGCTCTGGCGATTGACCGACGCCATGGGCCAGTTGAAGATCAAACGCGGACTGGTGCTGACGTGCGATCAGGAAGAACGGCTTCGTCACAACGGCCATCAGATCGAAGTTGTTCCCGTTTGGAAGTGGTTGTTGAGCGAGCGCGCGGTGGCAGAGTGCTGATATGATCCTCTCGGGGGCAAACCTTACACAAATATCATCTGCCTGTTGCACGATAAAGACACTACTCATTCTTGAAATTTCCGCAGGGTGTTCTTTTGAAAAACTGAATCAGCCGGAAAAATCTTGAATAAAATCAGGGCAACAACGAAGGTGATAACGGGAGCGCCGACTGAAGCAAAACATGCACCCGTTCGCTTAATGGAACCAGAGCAACAAGCAGTCATTCGGTTCAAATGTCCTTCTTGTGGGCAGTCATTAGAAGCTGCGGAGGACATGAGCGGAATGCTTGTCGAATGTCCGAATAGGGAATGTCATCGCCGGTTGCGAATCCCCGAGTCCAAAAAGAGAAAGCCTCCCGAATCACCTTCATCGTCGCCCGCTTCTTTGAAGCACACGAAACCATCCATCCCCGAGGGGGGGAGCAAAAACAGAAGCGTACTTGTTATAACGACCCTGATCGGCGTGTGCCTGATGGTTGCTGTCTTCTTAGTTTCTTATATTGCCCATCGTCCTTCCTCTGTTGGTAGGAGCACTTCGGCGATGCCCGCCAAGGCAGCGGGAAAAGGGGCTGCTGTTCAGCGCGTGAGCACAAACGCATCCACGCAGATTGCCAAGAAGAACAAAGCGCAGTCAGTAATTTCGGACAAAGAAATCGAGAGAATGAATCGCATGATTGAAGGCGATCAGAAGCAACAACAGGAAATGGGGAAACAGGAACTCGAGAAGTGGAAGGAAATCGCACAAGTCGGCGACTCAGAAGCCCTTTTTCATTTGGGAGAATGTTACGCTCACGGCAAGGGCGTAAAAAACGATAAGGAAATTGCCCGTTTCTATTTTGAGAAATCGGCAAAAGCGGGATATGCGCCCGCTATGTATACTCTCGCTGGTATGGAGAGCAATGAGCAGGCTGCTGCAGCGTGTTACTACGTTGCTGGATTGATGTTCGCTAAACAGGGCGATGAAGAAGGGTTGCAGGGCGCATGGGATGCGTGCATGGCTCTGACCGGGATGGGCGCCGACGAATATGCCGCACAATTGTATGTTCTGCTTACTGGTGAAGAACAGTCAGCGGTGCAATATGTCTCCATGGGTACCGGATGGCTTTGTGAAGGTGGTTATATCGTTACGTGCTACCACGTTGTTTCCGAATATACGAATATCACAGTCAAGTCGCAGTATGTCGCGGAAACTCCTGTTCGTGTTGTTGCCGCCGACCCTGAAAACGATCTCGTTTTGCTAAAGGCAGATGGTGATAGATCCCCCGGGACTGAACTTCCTTTAGCAGCATCAACGCCTAAGTTGGGGCAAAAGGTTCATACTTATGGGTTCCCTCACATCGATGTGATGGGTAAATCACTGAAATATACCGATGGGGCGATCAGTTCACTTCAAGGTATGGAGGACGATCCACGGCATTTTCAGATTAGTGTCGCAATACAATCCGGTAATAGTGGCGGACCGCTTTTGAACGAAAACGAAGAAGTTGTTGGGGTTGTCGCCTCGAAGTTGCGCACAGATATTATGATCCAAGCGACGGGAGATTTTACGCAAAATGTGAACTATGCGGTGAAAGTGAAATATCTCCGGGCGCTTCTGGATTCGGTCAATCCATCGGAACGCACAAACGTTTCAACCTCTCAGCGTGCTGTTGCTGGAGCTTCTGTCGAACGTTCGGTTGTCATTGTTCTGGCACATTGAACCTCCTGTTCGACCCAGCATTTGACAGTTCTGTATGCGTGGTGACAGACCATGAAATCGAAAACCGAGTACTTCCACTGCGGCGACCAGCTGAAGAAGACACTTTCCAAGGAAATCGGCGAGGTGGAAGCATCTGTTGCGGCAATTGAATGGTCAGCGGATTTCGTTTTTTCGGGCAACGGCAAATCCCAATCCCATCAGGCAGGGTACAACAAGGCTTTCGCCGCAGAATTTTCTCGGCGTGATTGGGAGCTACAACCCACTCTCCGCCAAGCCCC
>CALMZY010000109.1 GCA_937870865.1 uncultured Lentisphaerota bacterium
TCCTGCGCATCGATGACCAGCAGGGCGGCGTCCGCGCGGGCGGCACCGGACACCATATTCTTGAGGAACTCGATGTGGCCGGGCGCGTCGATGACGATGTAGTCGCGCAGCGCCGTCTTGAAGAAGCAGCGGGCCGAGTCGATCGTGATCCCCTGCGCCTGCTCGTCCTTCAGCGCGTCGAGGATGAAAGCGTACTCGAAGGGTCGGGCATTGCGCTCGCAGTACGCGCGGATCGCCTCGATCTTGCCGTCCGGCAGTCCGCCGGCATCCGCGAGCAATCGCCCCACCAGCGTGCTTTTGCCGTGGTCAACGTGGCCGACCACGACAACGCTCACGCGTTCGTGCGATGCATTGTTCGAGTTGCAGGTTCCAAGGTCCAAGTTTCAAGTTTCCAGTTTCGAGTTTCTTCCACTCACATGTATCCATCCCGCCGCAACGTCTCCAGCCCGCCGCCGTCTTCCTTGTCCTGGTCACGGCCGGAGCGCTCGGCGATGCGCGAGAACTTTCCGGCGCGCAGTTCCTCGGCGATCTCCCGCGGAGTCTTCGCGGTGGATTCGACCGGCTTCGTGCACGGCGCGCAGCCGAGCGAGCGGTAACGGATTCCGCGGCCCTGATCGAAGTACAGCGGCGTGACCGGGATGTTCTCGCGGTCGATGTATTCCCAGACGTTCAACTCGCTCCAGTCGAGCAGCGGATGGATCCGCACATGCGCGCCGGGCGGGAACGTGGTGTTGAACTGGTTCCAGAATTCGGGAGGCTGGTCACCGACGTTCCAATGGCTGTCCTTGTCGCGCGTGGAAAAATACCGCTCCTTGGACCGGCTCCCCTCCTCGTCCGCGCGGATGCCGAGGATCACGCCCGTGTACGGCTCCGGGTTCTTCTCGATCTCGTACGCTCCGGTCTCGTGGTTCAGTCGGAAGCGCGGCCATTCGCCGGACACCGTTTTCCTGAAGGCTTCCGTCTTCAGAGCGGCACAGCAGGCCACGCGGCCCAGCCGGCCGTCGGGAAACGTCTGCTTCGCGTCGAGCGCCTGCCGGTTGATCCCGTAGATCATCGTCAGCTTCCACTCCCGCGCGATCCGGTCGCGGAACTCGATCATTTCGGGAATCTTGTACGTGGTGTCGATGTGAACGAGCGGGAACGGCACGTGGCCGAAGAACGCCTTGCGCGCGAGCCAGAGCAGGACCGTGCTGTCCTTGCCGATCGACCACAGCATGCACAGGTTCTTGAACTTCGCGTACGCCTCGCGAAGGATGAAGACGCTCTGACTCTCCAGCTGGTCGAGGTGGTCCATAATCAAGCGGGGACTTTACCTACAATAAAGCGAAACTGGAAACCGGAAACTCGGACTACAAGCGGCCCGCCAACACACCCCGTTTCTTGAGCAGAGCCACGACATCGGCAACGGCCCGCCTGACAGAAATCCGTGCGGTATCGATGGTCAGGTCCGGCTTTGCCGGCGGCTCGTACGCCTGGCTCACGCCGGTGAAATCGCGGATCGCGGCCGCGCGCGCCTTGCCGTAGAGGCCCTTCACGTCGCGCGTTTCGCAGACCGACAGGTCCGCCGCCATATGCACCTCGAGGAAACGTCCCGGCCCGATCGTTCGCTTCGCGCGCGCCCGCGCCGCGCGGAACGGCGAGATGAACGCCGTCAGGCAGACGAGGCCGCCGTCGGCGAACAATTTCGCGACCTCCGACACGCGGCGAATGTTCTCGTCGCGATCGGCTTTCGAGAATCCCAGGTCGCGGCATAGGCCTCTCCGCACGTTGTCGCCGTCGAGGACGAACACGTGGCAACCGCGCCGGTCCAAGTGTTTCTTCAGCGCCACGGCGAGCGTGGTCTTTCCGGAGCCGGACAGCCCCGTGAACCAGACAACACAGCCTTTATGTTTCAGCATACGCTTCAATTCCCGCATCTCCCAGAGGTCAGCAAGACCAGTCCGTCCTCGGTAGTATATCTATTTGCTGAATTCATCCCCATTCGCCACGCTTCTTCCGTAGCCGCCGGCCCAAGCCGGTGGCCATCCTTGTTCACCACGCCCTTGCGGGCGCGGCTACCCTTCTTCCGTACCCGCCGGCCCAAGCCGGT
>CALMZY010000110.1 GCA_937870865.1 uncultured Lentisphaerota bacterium
CGAACTGGCGCTTCTCGCTGATACGGCGGGCGCGAAGGTTGCCGATCGCATGATCTGTCACCTGATTTCAATTCATCCGGCGACATTCATCGGAAAAGGGAAAGCGGCGCAGATCGCGGAGAAGGTTCAAGAGACCCACGCCACAACGGTCATTTTTGACGAGGAGCTTTCCCCGGTGCAGAGCCGGAACCTGGAGGACCTATTCGGCGTCAAGGTGATCGATCGCACCCAGCTGATCCTCGACATTTTCGCGCAGCATGCGCGAACTAAAGAGGGGGGGCTCCAGATCGAGCTCGCCCAGTTACAGTATCTGTTGCCGAGAATTCGTCAGCTGTGGTCCGGGTTCGAACAGCAACAGGGCGGTATCGGCCTGCGTGGGCCCGGGGAGCGGCAGTTGGAACTGGATCGGCGGCGGATCCAGCTGCGTATTTCCCGGATCGGCAAGGCACTGGAAGACGTCAGGAGCCACCGGGCGGAACTTCGGCGCGGACGGCAGCGGCATGGATGGGCATTGATCACGCTCGTGGGATATACCAATGCCGGAAAGTCCACCCTGCTGAACCATCTGACGGGCGCCAGTGTCGAGGCCGACAACCGGCTGTTCGCCACCCTGGACCCGACGACGCGCCAGATCCGGCTGCCAAACCATCAGCCGGCGTTGATTACAGATACCGTGGGGTTCATTCGTAAATTGCCGCACCACCTTGTGGAGTCCTTCAAGGCAACGCTGGAGGAAGTGAACGAAGCCGATCTGCTTCTTCACGTGATCGATGCATCGCATCCACGGGTGGATGAGCAGATTGAGGCCGTCGAGGAAGTGCTGGGGGAACTTGGTGTCAGAGAGAAACCCATCCTTCCCGTGTTGAACAAGCTCGATCTCCCGGGCGCACAGAACCAGGCAGGCAGACTCATCGCCAAAATGGGGCGGGGCATATCCGTGTCCGCCTTGACGGGGGAGGGGCTCGATGCGCTGCGCGATGAACTGGCCGATTTTCTTCGCAACCGAAGCGTGCAGGTCGAACTGCGGATTCCTGCGTCGGAAGGCAAGCTGATGTCCACGCTGAGGAGCGAGGGAAAGGTGCTTTCCTCGAAGTACGAAGACGACGGCTTTGCGCGTGTTGTCGTCAGCGTGCCGGCCCACCTTCTCGGACCATGCGAAGAATTTCTTGTGCGCAAGGGTGGTCACTGAACAGACAAAGGATCGTGAGACATGGCGCGATGGGTAAAGGAAGGGCTGTACAATATTGAACCGGTGCGTGTGGCGGACATTCCATCCCGGCAGCGGCCGCGGGAGCAGTTTGAGCGCATGGGGGCGGAAAGCGTGCCGGAGGACGTTCTGATCGCGCTGATTCTGCGAAGCGGAGTCCAGGGCATGAACGTAGTCGACCTGGCGCGGGGATTAATCCAGCAATACGGAACGCTCACCGAACTGGCGCGAGCATCCGTCGAAGACCTTTCCCGCATGCGGGGCATGGGCAAAGTGAAGGCGCAGGTGCTCAAAGCCGCGTTGGAGTTGGCAAAGCGGCTGTCCGAAGAGTCGGCGCCAACCCGCAACACCATACGAACCCCTGGGGATGCCGCCGGAGTCCTGCGGGAGCGCGTGCGAACCCGCGAGGAGGAATCGTTCTGGGTGTTGCTGCTGGACTGCAAGAACCGCCTCATCAAACCGCCGGTCGAAGTGACGCGCGGGCTTCTGAACGCCAGCCTGGTTCATCCCCGGGAAGTGTTCAAGGAGGCCATCCGATGCGCCAGCGCAGCCGTGGTGCTCGCTCACAACCACCCGTCGGGCGACCCAAATCCGTCCGCCGAGGATATTCACATCACCAAACAGCTTGTCGAGGCCGGGCGAATTGTCGATATTCACGTGCTCGACCACGTGGTGCTGGGCCGGCAGAACAACGCCGGCGATTCCGATTTCTTCAGCTTCCGCGAGGCGGGCATTGTGGAGTTTCGATCGAAGGACTAGAGACATGAGCATTCATCCAACAGCAGTCGTTGATCCCGGCGCCGTGATCGGAGCCGGCGTGACCGTTGGGCCGTTTGCCTTCGTTGACCGGGATACCCGGATCGGCGACGGCTGCGTGATCGGCCCTCATTCGGTAATCCTTCGCTACACAAGTCTGGGTCCGAATTGCCGCGTGCATTCGTGCGCGGTTCTCGGCGATCTGCCCCAGGATCTCGCGTTCAAGGACGAGGCAAGTTACGTGAACATCGGGGCGAACTGCGTCTTTCGCGAGGGGGTGACCATCCATCGCGGAACCAAGCCGGGGACGGCGACCGTGGTGGGCGACCAGTGCTTCCTGATGGCCAACAGCCATCTCGCACACAACGTGCGTCTGGGCAACGGTGTGATCATCGCCAACGGCGCATTGCTGGCCGGCTACGTCGAAGTGGGTGACCGCGCGTTCATCAGCGGCAATGCCGTGATCCATCAATTTGTCCGAATCGGGCGCCTCGCCATGCTCTCGGGATGTTCCGGGATCGGAAAGGACGTGCCGCCGTTCTGTACGACGGTCGGCGTGTGCCGCAACCGCATCGCCGGCCTGAACGTTGTGGGCCTCAGGCGTGCCGGAATCAGTCCGGAGGCCCGGCAGGCGCTGCGTGCCGCGATCAAGGTGCTGTATCGCTCTGGCCTCAACGTTTCCCAAGCCTTGGACCGCCTGGCGAAAGAATTTCCGCAACCGGCGGTTCAGGAGATTTGCGCCTTCATCCAGGCGTCCAAGAGGGGCATCTGCACGATGAAGGGGGACGCAGAGGAAGAGGCGGACTAAAAACCGGTTGCGTCCGCATGTGTTTGCGTGTAAGGTTGTTAGCAGTTTACGTCAGTCGATAGAGATCTTCGGGGTAAGGTGACCCCGACCTCGTAAGAGAGTCGGGGAATTCCTGACCGGCGGTGAAAGCCCGCGACTCCTTCCCGAAAGGGAGGGACTGATGCGGTAGTCCTTTGCGAAGCGAAGGGTACCCGCAGCCGACAGTAAAGTCTGGATGAAAGAAGATCGGACGAGTTGTCTTTTTCCCCGAAGAGTTGTCTCTTCGGGGATTTTTTTATGAGCACCACGATCAGGAAGAAGAAAAGCAACGAGTCGCCATTTCATTCGATCCAGCAAGCCGTCGACCGGTTGCGGCGCGGCGGCATGATCATTGTTGTAGATGATGAGAAGCGGGAAAACGAAGGGGATCTCGTTGCCGCGGCTGAAAACATCACTCCCGACATCATCAACTTCATGGCC
>CALMZY010000111.1 GCA_937870865.1 uncultured Lentisphaerota bacterium
GCCCTTGCGGACGCGGCTACGCTTCTTCCGTACCCGCCGGCGCAAGCCGGTGGCCATCCTTGTTCACCACGTCCTTGCGGACGCGGCTACGCTTCTTCCGTACCCGCCGGCGCAAGCCGGTGGCCGTCCTTGTTCACCACGCCCTTGCGGGCGCGGCTACGCTCCTTGCGTAGCCGGGCGTGGACTACGCCGCGAATGGACCCACTCCCCGCCTTCTCGCGCCTTGATTTCCGGCCGTCTCGCCGGTATTGTGCTGGCTGGTCCCGTCAGGAAGGAGAGAACCATGCAGTTGAACCTCCGCAAATTCATGGCCGAGAACAGCATCAGGAAGATCAAGAAGCAACTCGATGAGCTTGAGGCTCTCGAGGCCCAGGCCAAGCTGAAGCCCATGGAGAGCACGGACGACACCTACATGATCCGGACCCACGAGGACCAGAAGCAGAAGCTGTTGGAGGAGTTGGAGAAGTACCAGAAGATCGCCGGCGCGAAAGACTGACCCCCGTTACGTTCGTTCCGGCCGATTCCGAAGCAGCGAGCGGGACCTGCGAAGAAGCCTCCGCCATAGCCTTGTGCGCGCCAGGAACCATCCCTGCAGGCGTTGCGGCCATCTCTCAAGATCAAGCGACGTTCCTTTTCCTTCAACTCGTTCGACCTTTCCCATCAACCTGGCGATTTCCACGGGCGCATCGGGCTCGTTCAAGGCATCGCCCTGCGTCTGGATCAAGCCGCCCCGCATCCGCACAACGCGGTGGATGATCCAGTGTTCGTGCACATCCTTGAAGAGAACGATATCCCCCACCCCCAGCCGACGGCCTTCAACAGGCTCAATGATCAGCACTTCGCCCCCGCGGAGAAACGGCTCCATGCTGCGGCCGGTGACCTGCAAGCGCACGGAATATCCGCCGGCCAAAACGCTCTCGAACAGGCCGGAAACGTCCGGACGGGCCAACTCCAGATTTTCGGCGGCGTTCATGGCTCAGCAGGGAATGGCTTCCTCGAGGAATCCGGCGACCGCCGGCGTCGGGACAAAATACAAATCGTAGCACGGCACGTCGCGCGTCAACGCTTCGCAGGAGAATGTGATCTGATCGATCGCAACGCGGTCATACCAGGGGATGGAAACCATCGGGAGCATCTTCTCGAACGCGGAACGCGGATCGACGCGTTCAACGCGGTTTGCCGGCGCGTGATGAAGGAAACAGAGGGCCCGCAACGGCGCGCTCCGGTTGAGTGCGATCTGCGCATCCCCCGCCCAAGGGGTTCCGTGCGCGGAATACGCGCCGTCCAGTCGTCGAATCACCATCCGGTCATCACTGAGAAGGTCCTTCTTGTCCGCCGCCTGGAACTGCCTTGAAAGAGTACTCTTTCCGGCCCCGGAACGGCCCGCGAAGACGAACCCACGACCGCCGAGAACCGCACCCGCCGAGTGGATCAGAATCCCCTGCCGCGGCGCGAGAATGAACATGAGCAGAAGCTGGTCCAGCCGGTTCAACACGGGGTTCACCAGCGAAGGCAAGCCGCCGTCTCGACGAACCAGGAGCTCGTCGCAAAACACCGTTCCGCGCATGTACGAGGAGTCGATGCGGGCAATCCACGCGGGCGGCAGGCCGGGGGCCCTCGCCGCGAGGGCAATCATCCAGTCCCTCCCTGCGCGGTGGAGCGACCACGACTGTCCGTCGAACAACAGCTCGGTCCCCCGGAGATCCGGCAAGCCGCCGATCTGCAGATCGAGGTCAACCCGGATGGTTTCGGGAAGTCCAACGCATGGCGAGAGAAAGGGCGGATAGCAGGGCCCTGCATCGGGAAGAATGTCCGCGTCGCGGCAGTTCAGAGCAAAATGAATGCCCGCGATTTCAATATGCATGGATGCAGGCATGAGAATCCCGAACCCGGAAACCGCAGACCGTTCCGATCACGAGCCCGGGGTATTGCTGCAGGCACCGGTCAGGCACAGATTGCCTCCGAATCCCGTGCTGACAGCAGATGTCTTGCAGCCCGTGGACAGGACCTCGTCAGCGGAAAGCTTGATCGTCCGCAGCCGCGGCTTCTCGTAGACCTGCTTGCGGATTTCGCGTTTCTGTTCTGGTTTCATTGGGTCCTGCTCCTGATTACCTCTGCTCATTCTGAATGCTATCAAAACGGGACTGAGTCAAGGCGCAAATATACTCTGATTTCGCGGAGGCCGCCCCGTTTTCCAGGTCAAACAACGCGGGGCACGCGCTGCAGATGGCCAGTTTGTCGCACGCCGCGCATGCGTAGCCGGACGGCGCGGGCACATCCCGCACGCGGCCGATCTCGCGCCATGCATCCCTGAAGCCGCCCGGAAGGATCCTGTGCCGGTACGAGGTCGTCATGGTACAGGGCTGGAGATATCCATAGGGATCAATGTGAAAGCCCGTCAAACCCGCCCCGCAGGTGTACAGTTTGCCGTCCGCCTTTCGCCCGCTCATTTTCACCAGCGCGTCGCGCATGGCCTTGAGACGCGTGCTGTCGGCAAACTCCAGGGCCACCGCATCGCGAGGATCAACCCTCAGCGAGAGGGTCGACTTCGCCGCCTTCAAATCCTCGCCTGTGGCCAGCACGGAACAACGGTTCGGACACCCTCCGCTGTCGGAATTCGGAAGACAGGGGGAGACCGCCGAATCAAGCCGCCACGGAACCTGGAGATCCCGCGCGAGGCGCTCCATCTCGGCGTATTCATGCCGGTTCAGCGTCATGAGCACGGTCTTCAACCCGGTCCGCACCCCGGCCTTCAGAAGGGATTCAATCCCCTTCATGCACTTCGCATGCGACCCCCTGACCTGCGTGATCCGGTCGTGCGTGGCCTCTGTGGCGCCGTAGAGGCTGATCTCCACGAGATAGGGCGGAAGGTCCCTGAACACATCCAGTATCCGCGGCGTGACGAGCGTCGCGTTGGAAAACACCGTGACGATCAGACCCCTGCGCTTCGCATGGGTATAAATTTCCGGAAAATCCTTCCGGAGCATCGGCTCGCCGCCGGTCAGCAGCAGATCCAGGCACTGCGCCTGGACAACCTGGTCGATGATTTCGATCCACGACGCCGTGTCGAGTTCTTCGCCGGAGGACCGGGAGATCGAACACTGGTCGCCGAGATAGCAGTGCACGCATTTGAGATTACAGCGATGCGTCAGTTCGATACTGCCGGTGCAGGGCACCCGCTGGTTGGCAATCCGCGCGCGCAGACGCTGAAGATACTCGGCATCGCTCAGATTCCCGGGGAGGCGATCGTTCATGCTACATCTTCTCGATCAGGCCCGACTTGTCCAACTCGCCCGCGAACTCGAGCACATCGGACAAGGCCTGGCTGTCGGCGACTTCAAAATGACCCGCTACTTCTTGCGCAATCTGGTCCACCGTTCTCCGGCCGTCCATCCGTTCCCATATGAACTCGGCCACCACGTTGACGGCGAAGATGTTCTGCATATCCGCCAGTTTGCCGCGGATGGGCACGATGATCGTCTCCCCCGCGATGCGGCGTTCCAGGAGGTCGTTCTTCTTTCGATACACGAGGGGCATTAGCGCTGCCTCACCAGGAGCCGGACGAAGCCGTGCCGGACCTCGTCATCCATCGGAACGGAAAGGGTGACGCGCACGCTCTCTGTCAGGCCGTTCCCGTCGTCCATGACCGTTGTGCTCTTGACATATTGGTCCGCCACGGCCCAGCCGCCTTTCACATCGGGAGACGATTGCACGCGAATCTCGACGTCGCCCGCGCCCTTCCGCCTCTGGAACGACACCACGATTTCGCCGGACGAGTTGGGGCTGATCTGCCATGGCCCGAGCACCGTCATGCGCGAATCCCCGTCCACGACATTCGGATTCCAGCCCATGGCGTACTCCATCAGGTTGGGCACGCCGTCGCCGTCCGGGTCCGCGTTAAAGCCGCTGTACGTCTCGTTCGTAAGCTGGGCCGCCGTGAATTGCTCGTTACCCCACCCCTGCAGAGTCGCATCCGCCCTCAGGAATGCGGAACCTTCCAGCTTCATCGCCGGATCGCCGAGCAGATTGTAAATTTTCCGCATGTAGACGCGGCCCGGGAAATCGTATTCCTTCAGGGAGTTCTTGATGGCATCCCCCAGAATCCCCTCGCCGTCACGGAAGACGCGGCGATAGAACACATCCGCCAGCGCCTGCGCTCCCCTGTTGTACGATTCGCCTGTCGGAGCCCACACGGCCACGGCTCCGCCTGTTGAAAGCAGCAGCACTTCGCTCAGGCAGTCGAACCCGGGCAGGGCAAACTGACCGATGGCGCAACTCAGGGACACGACGACCGGACGCTTCGCGCCGTTCGTGAGCCGTCCCACGTCGGAAATCTGGAACAGCTTCTCCGCGGCCATCACGTCCATCCCGCCATGGCCGAAGTAGTTCACGAAAACCGAGCCTTCATTGATCGCGTTGAGAAGCAGTGCCTTCGCCTCGGGCGTCTTGTGCTCCGACAGATAGATCCTCTGAACGGTGTAGTCCGGCGGCGTCAGCGACTTGACGATGTCGCTGGATCCGGAGAAATCGCCGCCGTCATCGGGGTTGTCCGCCGCAAGCAGCACGTCCTGCTTCCACCGCCCGCCTTCCCCCATCTCGTAATCGACGATCTTGGCGATCAAGGCGTCCAGTTCGTCCGGGGTCAGAGCCGGAAGACGACCGATGGCGACATCGGGCGCGAAATCGCCGTCCAAATCGGTATACCAGCCGTCCGAGACCTGGAGCCCGCCCGGCGTCGGCACAAGCACCGTGGGCACCATGTTGTCGCCCATTCCACGCAGGTTCTTGTAGTCGTAGGTGCCCTCGCCCGCCAGCAGAACGTATCTCGGCGGAACGGACCAACGGCCAGCATGGTTCACGAACCGCTTGATGGAAGGCGCCTCCGCCAGGCCATCGCCGAATTCATCGTAAATGTCGTCGAGAAGGACAACCTGGGCGCTCATTCCCTTCCCGCGACGGTAGGCGGCAAGCGTCTCCGCCGACGACGCCAGTTCCGGGACGGTAATGACGACGTAATCCGCCGCATTGGTTTCGTCCCGGAGATCGGACGGCGTATCCACGACCACCGACGAGGGCGACTTGCCGGACCCAAAGGTGAACAACTGGTACGGCGTCACCGCGTTCGACGTGTTGAAGCTCGCGCGATAGAACCCGCCATCGCTGTCCACCGCCACCCCCTGCAGCAGCAGCGGATTACGAGGATCGCTGACGTCCATCACGCGAATGTCGGGCGTGCTGAACCCCGACACCGTCATCACCGCATTCCCATCGCCCCGCACGAGCAACTGGTCCCCCGCGGCTTCACACCGGCGCCGATAGCTCAGGTCAAACGAATCCACGTAAACCGCGCTGTACGGAACGCCGGAATTCAGAACGGCCGTGACCGTCACGGAGTTGCTGCCGTCGGCCAGCAGGGACTGGCTGAACGTGTTCGTGATCACCACGTTCTTCAGGCCGTCCCATTGCGCCTCGCCGATCAGCGAGCCGTTCAGCAATATCTGCACATGATGTTCGTTCTGTGTGCCGGAGGAAGATCCGCCGAAAAGATGCGTGACCAACGCGGCCTGCCCAGCGCCTGAAGCCACGGCGGGCAGTTGCACCCCGTATTCCTTCGTCGCGAGCGGGGCATAGCCGGCGATGAGGTAATTCCAATACCAGTAGTCGGACTCCGGATCCGTTGCCGCCGCGGGCACCTGGAAGAACTCCTGTTCCACGTGAACGACATCGGCAAACGTGCCCGGCTCCACCGGCACGGGCTTCTTACCTCTCAGAATCGAGGCCATATTCCCGCCATCCCAACTGAGCCAGTACACGTTCGTCACCGTGTAGAGGCTGTCGATCGCTTCGCCGTGGAAGTAGAATCCGTCGTCGCCGGGAACATAGCTGCACAGGCCTCCACGGTTCGCAACGCGCAGAACCCTGTTCGTAATCCGGGCCCACACGTCGCCCGCATCAACGCCCAGGAGCCCCGCGATGGCCGCCGAACTCACATGGTAGACGCCGCCGTTGGTCACGAGCACCTTCAGCGACGCCCATCCCGCCGGCGCGGGGGGATCCGAAAGCGCACCCAGCCGCCTGGCCGGAGCGGAGGCTCTCGCCACCCGTTTTGCGGCCTCAACCTTGCGCCCCACGCGATTCTGCGAGAACTCCGAAACGCGCGGCGTGCGAACATACGGGCTGGCTCCGATGGTTCCGGAACCCTTCATCCGCGACGGCGCGCCGGAGTCCTTGGGATAGGTGACCTCGAAGATACCGCAGACGCCGATCTTCCCGTTGCATTGGATTTCGTTCAGCTGATACACATACGTTTTGCCCGGACGCGCGGATGCATCCACCAGGCTGTACGTCCCGCCCTGCGGCTGGTCGATCATCGCCGGCAGGAATCCGTCGTTGACCCGCGTATACCCGGAACGGTCTTTCTCCTCTCGGAAGACATCGAACCCCAGCGTGCCCAGTTCGACGGATGTCTCCCACGTGAGCACGGCCCGACCGTTGACCCACTCGCCCTCAAACGAGGAGAGAAGGACGTACGTGGACCGCGGCGTCCGATAGCCAAAGTCAACGTTCGTGCTGACCTGACCCGACGCCATCGTCACCACGGTCACGTTATCGGTTCCCCCGTCCAGGTCGTACGTCGGGAACAGGTCCGCCGGCAGGAGGGTGTTCGTATCCACGCGGATGACGAAGTCGCCGGAGGGGAACCCGCCGATCCAGTAGAACTCGGTGAGCCCGTTGGTCGCCCAGGCGTTCGTCCCGATCGTCACATACGGCTCGTCCGCCTCGCGAATCGCGTTGCTGTTGATGTCCACATAAACCACCGCGCCCGTGATGAGCACCTCGTACGGCTCCCGGGTTTCATTGCTGTTGATGTCCTCCCAGACCGTGTCGCCGAGGGCGCCCAGTATCCAACGGTAATCTTCCACCTCGCCGTTGTTGACCGTGCTGGCGAAGGACAATTCCGGGATGAACGGCTCGTTCGGGAACAGGCGGAATCGCGCGTAAAGCACCGTGGTCGTCGTGGCATTGATCGTGTTGGACGGGATCGCGAAGGAGATCACGTACGTTCCGACCGTGGCGGCCTGGTTGGCCACCATCTCTCCGAGCGTCATGAAGGACCCGTCGTTGTCGAAATCGATGTAGCCGGTCATCCATCCGCCGCCGCTGCCGACGACCACGGTCACGCGGCCGCTCGCACCGCTTTGCCAGACGTAGGCCGGCAGGGTCACGCCGTCCTCGTCGGCGCCGTCGCCCGTGGCGTCATAGCTGGGCTGGCCGTTGAACTCCGTGTCCACGGCGGCGCCAAAGAACAGGTTCGTCCATCGCAGGACCTGGTTCTGCGGGCCGGAAGGCACGTTCTGCAGGACGGTGCTGTAGGACTCCGGCAGGTCTCCGAAATCAAACGCCTGGTTCCACGTGAACGCGAAGTCGATATTGGTCGTGACCGGGATGATGTCCATCACCTGGTAGGCCGAAAGCGTATTGCCCCAGCCATCCACCGAATTCGTGATCCGAAGCACGGGCGGCGAACACAGGGACCCGTTGGTCGTCGTGAGCCTCAGGTTGGAGAAGGGCGCGGCCATGGAAACGATGTACCGATCGTCGCCGTCGCCGTTGGGCATGCCCGTGAAGCTGTAGTCGCCGTTGGTGTCCGTCTGCGTACTCATGAGCTGGATCGTCTCCCCCGCCTGGACTACGCCGTCACCCGTGTCGTCCCACAGGTAGAGGTAAACCGCGACGCCCGGGAAAGGCGCTTCGTTCGTG